>JAPKDK010000303.1 GCA_028872645.1 Verrucomicrobiota bacterium | reverse complement strand
TGGTGGAGCCGAACAGAATCGAACTGATGACCCCCTGCATGCCATGCAGGTGCTCTACCAACTGAGCTACGGCCCCACGAAGGCGCGGAGTATGCGGACGCCTCCGGCACGCGTCAAGCACTACATCCCGAGTGTCTTACGGCCTTCATCGCTAATCATGCTTTGGTTCCACGGCGGATCCCAGACGATTTCCACATCGGCGGAAGCAACGCCTTCAAGCGAGAGGATTTTGCTTTGCGCATCGGAGGCGATGCTGGGTCCCATGCCACAACCCTGTGCGGTGAGAGTCATTTTCACTGTCACCTCCGTGCCGTCGCCGCCCTCGTTCACAGCCGTGTCGTACACGAGGCCGAGGTCGACGATATTCACAGGGATTTCCGGATCGTAACATTCTTTAAGCATTGCATGCACACTCTCGACCGTGACGGGACCCTCGGTGCCCGCGGTGGCGACCACGTCGTATCCGAGTGCGTCGGCGTCCTGCGCGCCTATGCGAAAGAGTCCCATGCCCGCGCGCACGGTGTACGTGCCGCCGAGGGTTTGGGTGATATCCACTCCGGTGCCTTTGCCGAGGGTGATGGTGTCGCCGCCGGGGATTTGCACCGCCTCGCAGTCGCGCGAAAGTTCAACCGTTTCCATGCGCGGAGCATATGAAAAACTTTGCGGCGGGGCAAGCTTGGACCAGCCTCGCGGCGTGGACGTTATTCAACTGCGCAAGGTGTGCAAATCCTTCGGTGCCTTGCGCGCGGTGGATGACCTTTCACTTTCGGTACCACGCGGGTGCATCTACGGTTTCATCGGCCCCAATGACTCGGGCAAAACCACCACCCTCCGGATGTTGATGAGCATCCTCCGACCAGACACCGGCGATACCCAAAAGCGACTTCACGAACTTCTCGCCCGCACGGAGGTTCACCACTTCGAGCAAACCCGCCCTTCCCTGCACGACATCTTTGTGCGCATCGCGAAACCTCAGCCGGATGAAACGGATGAAGAGGAGGTCGCACCGTGAACAAAATGCTCCTCATCGCCGGCAATGAATTCTCGGCTTTCGTCCGCTCTAAAGATTTCATCATTAGCGTGCTGTTCGCACCGGCGATCCTGGGGATTTCCGTGGTCATCCAAAAAGCTGCGCACGATCACGTGGACACAACCGAACGAAAATTCGCCAGCCTCCGCGAAATGGTGCGCTGGGTGTTTACGAAATAATTTCACGCGCCACGTTACCGTGCACGTCGGTGAGCCGAAAGTCGCGTCCCGCGTGGCGGAAGGTCAGCCGTTCGTGGTCAAACCCCATTAAGTGCAAAATCGTCGCGTGCAAATCGTGCACGTGCATTATATTTTCCACCGCCTTGAATCCAAATTCATCCGTGGCCCCGTACGCCATGCCGCCGCGCACACCGCCGCCCGCCAACCACATACTGAAGCCGTGGTGGTTGTGATCGCGCCCATTGATCTTCCCAGCATTCGAGCCCGCCTTGGGCAGCTCCACCGTGGGCGTGCGGCCGAATTCCCCACCCCACATCACCAGCGTATCCTCCAGCAATCCACGCTGTTTTAAGTCCGTCAACAACGCCCCGATTGCTTGATCGCATTGTTTGGCGAGATTCCGATGGTTGACCTCAAGGTCATCGTGATTATCCCATGGTTGGCTGTCGCCATGCCAAACCTGCACATAACGCACGCCTCGCTCCACTAAACGCCTCGCGATGAGAATCTGGCGAGCTTGTGTCGTGTCCCCGTACAATTCGCGGATGTGTTTGGGTTCGCGGTTGATGTCAAACGCATCGCTCGCTTCCATCTGCATTCGATACGCGAGCTCAAAGGAATGAATGCGCGCCTCGAGTTGCGCTTCGTTTTGGCGTGCCTGCGCGTGACGTTCATTCATGCGGCGCAGCAAATCCAACTGCCGCCGTTGCTGCTCCAGCGTGAGGCGCGGGTTGCGAATGTGTTGAATGAGATCTTCCACTTTGCGTTTGCGCGTGTCGATGTACGTGCCTTGAAACGCACCGGGCAAAAATGAGCACTGCCAGTTTTGTGATTCCTGAATAGGATAGCCTGGGCACATCGCGATGAAGCCGGGTAAGTTTTGATTTTCTGTGCCCAATCCGTACGTGAGCCACGAACCCACGCTCGGCCGCGTGACGATGGATTCGCCGCAATTCATGAGCATCAGCGAAGGCTCGTGATTGGGCACGTCCGCCCGCAGACTACGCAGCACACAAATATCATCCATGTGTTTGGCTGTGTGCGGAAAAATTTCGCTCACCGGCAATCCGCTTTGTCCGTGCCGATTAAATTTGTACGGCGAAGGCAACGCCGCGCCCGTAGTTCGTTCGGTGGGCAGATTGGGCGCCGGCAACATTTTACCCGCGTACTTTGCCAGTGCCGGTTTAGGATCAAAGGTATCCACGTGCGACGGCCCGCCGTTCATAAACAAATGAATGATCCGCTTGGCGCGCGGCCGGAAGTGAGGAGCCTTTTGGGACAAGGGATTGGCTTTGGCCAGCATCCCGCCCAGCCCCAGCGCCCCGAGCCCCATTCCCGCGCGCTCCAGAAAATCACGCCGGGTGTAGGCGAGATGCTCCAGATTGAAAGGATGATGCCCCACGGGCGAATGGTCGCGCGGACGCGGTGAAAAGTCGAATCTTACTGCTGCACAAAGTAACTCAAGTTTTCCAACTCGATGGCCATGTTGACGTTGTTCACCGTCACCTCATCAGGCACCTGCAACACCGTGGGTGCGAAATTCATAATCCCCGTCACGCCCGCCTCCACAAGGTTATTGGCCACTTCCTGCGCTTCCTCGGGCGGCACGCAAAGAATCGCCATTCGCACGTGATGCTCACTAATATAATTGCCCAGTTTTTCCATTGGGAAAACCGGCTGTTTCACCCGCTTGTCCCGTTGGCGATTGTACTCCACGTCAAACGCCGCGTGCACCCCAAAGCCCTCCTTTTCAAAACCGCGATACGACAACAACGCCGTCCCTAGATTGCCCACGCCCACCAGCACCACCGGCTGCAAATGATCCGTGCCCAGCAGATTGGCAATCATTTGAATAAGCTGCTCCACATCGTAGCCCAGCCCGCGCGTACCAAATTGCCCGAAGTAAGCGAGATCCTTGCGCAACTGCGGTGACTTCACCCCCGCCGCCCCCGCCAATGCCTCGCTGCTAACGGTATGAATCCCATTAGCCAACAACCGCTGCAGACAACGCGTGTAAATCGACAACCGATACACCGTCTTGCGCGGAATCTCCGGACGCGCATTGCGCCCATTTTTTTTGACAGCCATAAGT
>JAPKDK010000302.1 GCA_028872645.1 Verrucomicrobiota bacterium | reverse complement strand
CCACCAACGGCTTGGCCACCACCGGATGCGGCCACCGCAAATTTCGGTTTTTGCGTGAACACGTGGAACTGCACGCTAGACACATTGCCACAGGCACCTTGGTCTGTACCGCCATTATCGAGGCCGACAGTGGAAACGAATTTCACAAATTTGTGGCCTTTAGGAAGCGCGTAACTGATGAGCGAATTGGCATGCGTGCCGAGGCCAAATTCCATGAGGTTGCCCGCAACCCGCAACGGCTTACCATCGCAATTCTTGTTGACGCCCACGGAGCCATAACCAGAAACGGCACTCTTCCATTTCAGCGCGGTCAGCTTTGTGGATTTGCCCGATTCATCAATGAGGGTGGGTTCCACCCAATCAGCCCAGTCACAACCAAATCCATTACCGCCATCGGTGACCACCAAATGCAACTCCTTCGCGCCCTTGATATTCGCCTCCAGTTTTGCCGGTCCAGTTTTCTTGGTAATCAACTTCGATTCCGCTACCGCCTTGGCACCAGTCACCTTACCGGAAGGCTTGGGGCCGGGATTACTCTTTGGCTTAGGCTTACGACCCTTGTTATCTAGGTTTTCGTATAAATCTTTTTCTACCAACTTGCTTGGCACCCCACCGTTCGGCACCTCCGCCTTGGCGACCCACACGATGGCGTTGAGAACGGTCTTGCGGAAATCGTCGTTGGCCCAATTGAGGTGATTGTGTCCGCCGGTGAAGCCAAACCCTCGGCCGCCATTGGGTCGCTCAAACGCCCAGGCCACATGCTGGGGGTTACCTGCCGCCACGCTCTTTCGGACAGCCGGATTGCCGCTGTGAGCACCGTCACCGCGCTTCATGGTTTCCTTGGGGGCCACGTCGGAAAGAATCGGCGTCACGCCCTTCATCCCCGGCGCAAAGCGCATATGAAAATACCACTCATCATTCGCCTTGAAGGGCTTAACTCCTTGTGTGATGGGGTGCTTTGGGAACTTCGTGAAATTGGCGGTCCAGTGCGGGTTCACCGACCAATGTGTTTCGAAACAGCCGCCCTGCCACGCGATGAATTCCTTATTACCCTTGTTGGTGGTGGGCTCCACGGCGTAGTGAATGGTGAGGAAACCGACACCCTTGTCCATTAACTTGCCAAGGGTCTCGAGGTTTTTGCCACCTAGAGCAGGATGCCTACCGCCTCCATCACTATAGATCACCACCTCATCAACACCGTCAAAAACGCTGGCATCCTTGGGCCAACCGTTAAGCACAACGACCGGAGTCACCAATTCGCTCGCGCCTTGCTTAAGGCACTTGGCGAGAAGCTGAATCCCCGCGTTATGTTCGTGTGATAGCACACCGTGACTTGGGCCACCGGCAATCATTACAACCTTTTTGGGTTTGGCCATCACGCCAATCGATAGCCCAAGGATTAAGCCGAGTGTCAGAATATTTTTCATCGTGTTGTCTTTTTGAATTATTTTTTTTGTCGCCCTTACAAAATTATTTAAGGTTCTTTACGCGGATATTGCGAAACTGCACGGTCATCGGTGGGCCTTGGTGCAACTGCAGTGCTAAAAGACCCTCGGCACGGCGGACTTTCTCGTCGTTGTCGATGAGCACAGTCATTTTCTCGCCATTAATGTAATGGGTGAGGTGAAAATCCTTGGCCTCGATGCGGAAGGTGTTCCAGTCCTCCTTCTTCACCAGCTTGCCGAGTGCGGCAGCATCTCCGATTTTCTTGATCGTCTTCTTAAGCTTGCCTCCCTCTTTAGTGAGAGTCGTTTGGTCACCTCTAAGGGACAAGATACCGCGGAACCCTTCGCCGTAACAGATGCCTGAGTAGCGGTCGCCACCGGCTCCAGCAGCAAAATCGGCCTGATAACCTCCGATGCGCCAGCCATCATTGTTGCCGGGTTTCTTGAAACTGCGGTACTGGATGCCACTATTGCCGCCTACGATCTTGAAATCCAATTCGAGCACAAAATTCTTTAGTTTGCCCGCTTCCCAAATAATAAAGGTATTGCCCTTGGTGGGGTTTCCCTTGGTGGTCTGGCCGGTAATGGCACCATCCTTCACGCTCCAGAATTTTGGGTCTCCGTTCCAGCCCTTGAGGGTTTTCCCGTCAAAGATAGACTTAAGGCCCTTTTCGTCCGCCACGGTTGTTAGCGCAAGGGTCGCGGTCAAAAAGGTAATGATGATTTTTTTCATAGTTATTTAATTGGATGGTTTACTTGAACGCTTTCTTCAAAAACTTCAGGCCCTTCACGGCGATTTCCTCACGAGTAGGCTCCATGCGCCGCCAGATGGCTGCCGCACGGGCGATGACCTTCACATCAGTGGTGAAACTCTCGATCACCACATCGCCCTTGTAGCGGATCCCTTTGAGCGCCTTGACGATGGGGGTCCAGTCAATGTGGTCGTTGCCTGGGGTGCCGCGGTCGCTACCGCAGGCGTGAAAATGGCCGAGCAATTTGCCGGCCTTGCGAATGGCGGCGGCTTGGTTTTTTTCCTCGATGTTCATGTGGAAGGTGTCGAGGTGAAGCTTGAGCACGGGGCTGTTGACCGCCTTGATGAGACGCAGTCCTTTTTCGCAGGTGTTGAGAAAGTCAGTCTCGAACCGGTTGAGCGGCTCCACACAAATCTGCACACCCTTTTTCTCGGCATACGCGCAAAGCACTTTAAGATTTTTCACCACCAATGCAAACTCGCGTTTCTGCTCCTTCGGATCCACGGCATCGGCCTTGCCGACCACGCTGTACACGGGGCCAATGAGCGACGGGCAGCCTAGGTTTACCATATGATCTATGAGCGCCTTGCAATACTTCATCGCCTCGCGCTGATCCTTGGCGCTGCCACGAAAGTCGCGCCCCGGGCCCATACAGGCGCACACCGAGCCGCACGCGAGCCCGTGTTTGTCGAGGGCTTTGCGAACCTTCACCGAGTCGATGTGCTCGGGCGCCTCGATGGGGATTTCAACCGTGTCGAAGCCCCATTTTTTGAACTTGGGAAAGAGGCTGGTGGATTTCGTCGTAAACGGCGAAGTGAATAAAAAGGAATTAATGCCAAATCTCATAACGTGGAGCGGCGATGCTAGGCAAAGGAGCGGGGAGGGTCAATGCCAATGCACGATCAAATGCTGCCCCAATCCCGCACACTTTTCCTTGTCAGCCAAAAGCATTCGAGTACAATGACCGGAACATGAAACACCCCTTACAATTGATTGGAGCCGTGTGCCTGTGCGCCACACTTTTGACCGGTTGCGGTGGCGACAGCTCAGACGTTGAAGACTCGCCGAGCATGGGCGAAAACCTCCAGCAAACCGAGCAAGATGCCCGCAAGGGTGAC
>JAPKDK010000301.1 GCA_028872645.1 Verrucomicrobiota bacterium | reverse complement strand
CTTTCGCCCTTGTAATGGTCGAGCACGAGATCCATCAACTCCTGCTCGTTCATAATCGGCAACACCTTTTCGGTGAGACGATTCATATTGCGATATGAGCCCTGCATTTTGAAGGCCGGTTCGGTGCGGAATTCGTCTGCCTGTCCGGCGCTCTCGATGTACAACTGGTTCACCTTCAACACCACATCGCGCAGCACGGTGAGTTTTTTAAGGACATTCAATAATTCCTCGGTCTCGTTCGCGGAAAAATTGCCCTGTAATTCGATGCCCTCGCGCTGGCCCGTTTCGGCCATCCGAATGAAAGCCTGAATATCTTTCTGCGCCGCCTTGGCGAGGGGTTGCAAAACAGGACTAGAGGTGATGGCGTTCTCGATGTAACTGCCATTGAACGCGTCCTCGCGGCCCTTCATATCGTCGCCGAGATTATACGTATCGGCTCGGTTGGCGAGCATATCGGGAATGCGGAATTTCTCGCCGCTCTCGGTATACGGATTGCCGGCCATCACCACCACGACGCGGCGGCCGCGCATATCGTAGGTCTTGGGTTGACCGCGCCAGACGCCCTCGATCTTTCGTTGGGCGTCGCAGAGCGAGATGAATTTCTGCAAAAATTCTGGGTTGCAGTGCTGGATGTCATCCACGTAAATCATCACGTTATCACCCATCTCGAGCGCGAGGTTAAGCTTATTGACCTCCGCGCGCGCGCTCGCGTTAGGGGCATCCTCAGGGTCCAGTGACGACACTTCGTGGCCGAGCGCCGGGCCATTGATTTTCATGAAAACCAGGCCCATCCGATTGGCAAGGTATTCCATCAACGTGGTTTTGCCGTAGCCCGGCGGGGAAATGAGCAGCAGCAAACCCATCAAGTCCGTGCGTTTGCCTTCACCGGTGACGCCGATTTGTTTGGCGAGATTGTCTCCGACGATGGGGAGGTAAACTGTGTCGACCAATTGGTTTCGCACGAAGGACGACAGCACTCGCGGCTCGAATTCGTGCAGGCGCAGCAACTCTTTTTCGTCCTCGATGAGTTTTTGTTTCAACTCCTGATATTGCTCAAAGCGCGGCACCGATTCGCGCGCGAAGCGGCCGAGTTTTTCCTGGAACGCAAGGTAATCAAAATCGTAACTGCCTTCCTGCACGGCGTTGTGCGCGCCTTGCAATCCGGTGATGGCTTGGGCGGTGGCGGCTTTCACGACGGCTTGTTTGTGATGATGACCGCAGAAAACCAGCGCGGCAACTTCCTCGAGATATTTGTTTTCGCCATTACGCGAGAGCAGGAAGCCGCGCACCCAATCGCACACGAGCTGATAATGGCTGTGCGGATTGGCCTTGAGCGGATTCTGCACCTTAGCAAATTCGGCCTCGCTGCCTTTCTTAACGAGATGGCGCTCGAACTCGGTGAGCAGCTTGTCCGCTTCCTGACTGACGGCCCAGTCTTTGCCGTTCGTAATTTCATGAAATAAATACTCACCCGCTTGCTCGGCATCTCCTTCGGGGAACAAACCGATCTCCGTCACAAAACTGGCCAGCAATTCCTGCAACGCCGCGATGTATTCGTGCTGCATGGGGTCGCCGGGGAACAGCTCGTTACGTTTGGCAAAGCCTTCGAGTTTAGCAGCCCAAAGTTGGCGAACGTCAGGCGGGCAAAAGTGATGCCAATACACCGCGCCGCACGCCCGCACGCGGGGATGATAGCGCGCTAGTTGCAATGCGGCGTGGGTGTTGAGCAGCGCAGCGAGAATTTTGCCAGCGTCTTGATCATGAATGCCTTTGGTGTAGGCCTCGGCGTAGCGATCGCCCATAAACTCCTGCACGAGTTTGAGTCGATCATCCGTTTTCATCGCGGCGACCTCCGTGAGGCGTTCGCCGCCTTCGTGCTCAAGTTTTTGCCAAAGCAAATAAGCGAGATATTCGGCGCGGTAAATTTCGCGGTCTTCGCTCAATACTTGTTGATCCCACACCGCGCGCGTGGCGAGGAATGTTTCGTCCTCGATGGAATCAAAATATTGGGTGCCGGTGAGGTGCAAATTCTGTTGGTCGCCACGGCGCACGATGGTGAGATCGAGCGGTTGCGTGTTGACGGCGAATTTGTGTTTGCCGAACTGGATGACATTTTGGCCATCGACGTAGAGTTCCTTTTTATCTTTGAGCTGGCGGACGGCTTCTTCGTGGATGGTTTTGAGTTGGGATTGGATACCCTCCGCTTCGCCGGATTTTTCGAGCGCGGTAAGTTCCTCCACGCGTTCGCGGATGGAATCGATAATCCGATCGGCCGCCATATAGCCGTTGATGTCGTTGACATCATCGAAGGTGCCGAGCTTGTGCTCCACGCTCTTGAGCATCCGCTCTGCGGAGGACACCAACGCGGTTGCCTTGCGGTTGCGGGTTTCCTCAAGTTGCAAGCGTTTTTGCTCGAACGCGGCTTCCAACTCGCCGCGTTTTTCATCGAGTTGCTCGATATACTCCGGGAAATCCGCGAAGTCGCCGCCCAAATCCTCCAGCTGGTTGATGACGTTATTAAAATACCCGTCGCATTTCTCCGGCGAATCGGACATGTCCAAATAATTCACTGCCGTTTGGCTGAGCAATAAAATCTGAGCATTAAATTGTGCGGCACCCTCAGCGCTCATCAGCGTGTGTGATTTATTTTTGAGCGCTTCCTTTACCTGATTCACCACTTGATAAATGGCGGTAATGGATTCGATGATGCGGGTTTGCTCCGTGGTGTCATCAATCTGCAAACTGCGTACGATGTCGATGAGCATCTCGAGGTCTTCACCGGCTTGGGTGATTTCCGAGTTCAACTCCTTGGCCTCGGCCATTTTGGTGACGCCCTCCACTTGGCCGCGCTGGGCATCGGCACGTTCGCGATAGGGATCCAGCGCCTCGGGCTGCAGCAGGAATTGAACGCACTTTTGTGAAAGAGTTTCAACCTGCTTCTTCACCTCCGCCTCCAGGGCGTCCATCGCGGCGGTGTCGATGAAGCGCACCTCGCCCTTGAGCGTAATGATTTCCCCTCGCATTCGGCGCAGTCCGCCGAGGTTGGCGACGAAATCATCGACCGTCCGAAAGTCCGCGCGGAGGACTTGATTGAATAAAGTCTTGGCGCGCTTTTGGATTTCATCGGTCTTCTCCTTGGCATCGAGGCGCAGCCGACGCACTTTATCAAATTCGGCAATGGCCTTTTCGGCGGAGCTGCCGACCTCTTTCAGAATTTCCGTCACGCCGCCGCCTTCGCCCGAAGTCAACCACGCGTAAGAATTAGGGATACTTTCGCAACGACGCGCCACATCGGCGTAAAGATCTGCGTAGGGAGATT
>JAPKDK010000300.1 GCA_028872645.1 Verrucomicrobiota bacterium | reverse complement strand
ATTCCCTATGGCGAAGAGGTGACGCGCGAGAAAGTGGCGATGATCGAGCAGGCGGAAAATATGCTGCGCGATTTGGGGTTTGCCGAAGTGCGCGTGCGGCATCACCAAGCGGGCGAAGGGCGAGCAAAGGCGCGGATTGAAGTTGGCAAGGATGAATTGGAGCGATTGCGGGATGAAACGTTCGCGCGTGCGGAGGCGTCTTTGAAGGCGATTGGCTATAATACAGTGGAGGTGGATATGCGGGGTTACCGGCGCGGCAGCTTGAATGCCGTGCCGGCAGGTGATGTGAAGTCAGCAGAATAATGGCAAATTTCAATTACAAAGCCCGGAATGATGGGGGCAAAATGGTCTCGGGCGTGCTGGAAGCACCCGATCGTTCGGCGGCCTTGTCGCAGATTAGCGCGATGGGGCTCTTCGCGGTTTCGGTGGAATCTCCATCGGGCGAGGGGGGTTCTGCCGGTTCTAGTGGGAAAGGTGAAAAACGCAAATTTTTCCAACGTGGGCCAGCCAAACCCAGCCTGCAGGACCTCGCCAATTTTACCCGTCAACTTGCCAACCTGCTCAACGCGGGCATGCCTCTCACCGGCGCGCTGAACAGCATGACCAATCTGGAGAGCAAAGGCATCCCGCCCGAGGTGAGCAAGGGATTATTCAATGAGGTGCGCGAGGGTAAACCCCTCTCCAGTGCCATGGCCCTCTATCCGTATTCATTTCCGGATATGTATCTGAACATGGTGAAGGCCGGCGAAACCAGCGGGTCCATGGTGGAAGTGCTCAAGCGCTTAGCCGATCACTATGAACGGTTTGCGGAGGTGCGCTCCAAGGTGACCACCGCGCTGGTGTATCCGTTGTTTGTGATGGGTTTGGGGATGGTGCTTATTTTCATCTTCATGAGCTATATCCTTCCCAAGTTCATGGCAATTTTTGATGGAATGAATGTGAACCTGCCCACATCCACGCGGATACTCCAGGGGATGAGTGATTTTTTCGCTGCGTACTGGTGGGCGATTTTAATTTTTGGTGTGTTGTTTTCCGTGTTGATGAAACGCTACTTCGCTACGCCCACCGGCAAGCGGCGATTGCACGGATGGTTGCTCACGGCGCCGCTGGTGAGCCGCATCGCGCGGCCCACGTATTTCGGGCAGTTTGCCCGGACTTTGGGTGCGCTGATGCAGAATGGCGTGCCAGTGCTCACGGCGTTGAAGATCACAGAAAACGTGGTGCAGAATGTGATTTTACAGGGAGCCATCGCGATGACACGCGAGGGGGTGACCGATGGTAAAACCATCGCCCAACCGCTCGGGCGCAGCGGGGTATTTCCTAAGTTGATGGTGGACTTGGTGCATATTGGCGAACAAACGGGAGATGTGCCCGCGGCATTGGATAATTTGGCGGATACTTATGATAATGAGCTGAATGTATCGCTTCGGGTAGTGACCACTTTAATCGAGCCGATCCTGATCGTGGTGATCGCCGGGGTGGTGGGCTTCATGCTGGTGGGCGTGTTGCAGGCGATGTTCAAAATCACTTCTTCCATCGGGAAAACATGATCCGATCGCCCTATATCACGAGGCTGAACGCGGGTTTTACCCTGGTGGAAATGATGGTGGTGGTTGCTATCATGGGGTTGTTGCTGGGCTTGGCGATGTTAAATTTCAGGGCGATTAGCCAGAAGGAACCTTTGGAACAGGCGGTGAGCGATGTGGAAGGTTTGTGCCGGCGCGCCCGAACAGAGGCCATCGTGAAATCGCGGCCCATGGATCTCACAATTAATAGTGAGACCGGCCAGTTGCTGCTCTCCACCGCGCCGCATGCGGCAAACGCGCTCGACTCGGAAACCGGTGTGTTCACCTCCACAGTTCAGGAGGCGGTTGTGATTGACCAGACATCGCTGTCGCCCGATGTGGAAATGGAAATTGTCATACCGGAGGATATCATGGATTCGGAAACCCCCGGCGTGGTGGTGATTCGCTTTTACCCCAACGGAACGGCTGAACCCTTGCAGGGCCTGATCGTATTGCCCGGTGAAGGTGTGTACACGATGATCCTTGATCCGGTGACCGGTCGCTTGAATGTGCGGGACGGGGAGGATGGACTATGAGATTTCCACACCGCCAATCGCCAGTCGGCTTTACTCTTGCAGAAGTTCTCATCGCCGTGGCAATTTTTGCCATCGCCGTGTTTGCAATCTTGGAATTGGTGAATCAAAATCTCCAGCTCGTGCGTATGATGCAGAAACAAAAGCCGGATCTTGGCGCGTTGGCCGATCGAACCCTTACCGAGCCGGCAGAGGCGGCTAATGGAACATTGCGAGTGCAATTTGATGATGCTCCTATGGATGAGGATTTTGGGCTAAACGAGGGAGCAGGTGCTGATGCTCTTTATCCGGATTCGAGCTGGTGGCGTGACATCGAGCCTTTGGATGAAACCAACGGGTTTTATCGCGTGACCATTCACGTGGAAGAAACAAATGCTGGCGAAACGAGGGAAATTACCTTAAAGTATCTAATGTTTCGGCCTGATGTGGCCGAGGCCGAGGCGGGCGGTGCCCAGACCCAATAAGCAGCAAATAGACAGAAAGAGCAATGAAACAGAATCAGCATAAAAAACGCGCAGCCGGTTTTACCCTTGTGGAGGCAATAGTGGCGGTGAGCATCCTGGGAATGGTTTCATTCATGGTGTTCAAGTCGCTACTATCCGTAATGGGTGCCACCAAAATGGGCGCCGAAGCCGCTGACCAGGTACAGCGCGAACGCGTAGCAATCAAGACAGTGGAAGTTGGCCTGCGCGGCATGGTTTATTACGAGCAAAATCAGGATATGTACGCGCTAAATATGGATCTCATCGACCAAGATTATCCATATTTCAGCTTTGTTGCCCGCGTGCCACCCGACTTCATAGGCAGCCGCGAGTTTAAGGGGCAAGCTCTCCGCCGCCTCTCATTTTTTGTGGACGACGTGGATGAATCCCGCGCACTCGTACTCGAGCAAAGCCATGTCATGCGTGCCCCGCAAGGCGAGGATCCGGTTCCTGTGGTCCGTAGCATACTTGCTCCTCAGCTCGAACAGTTCATGATTCTCTTCTGGAGTACCAGCGCTGAGGCATGGATCGATGAATGGACTGAGACTAACTCATTACCCTCCCGCGTGAAAGTGGAGATGGCCCTCACACGTAAGGACGGCGGAGATGTCCAACTCAAAGACATTCATAAAAGGGAAGTCGCCATCCATTCCATTTCAATTACCAAGGCCAACCAGAACCCAGACTTGCCCGCTGCGGCCAGAGGTAGTGGGCGCGGCAGCAGTGGGCGCGGCAGCAGT
>JAPKDK010000299.1 GCA_028872645.1 Verrucomicrobiota bacterium | reverse complement strand
GGGTTATGGCTGGCGGTGAGGTTGATGCCGGCGGCGGCTTTGCGGGCGCGGATGGCATGGCTGATGACGGGCGTGGGCGTATCGCGATCGCAGAGCAGGGGGGTGAGGCCGTTGGCGGCAAGTACTTCGGCGGCGGCAAGGGCGAAGTCGCGGCCAAGGAATCGGGCGTCGTGGCCGATTATTACGGTTGAGGACTTGGGGTTATTTAAGAAATCCGCAATGCCTTGGGTGGCGATGTGGACGCGGTCAAAGGTGAAGTCGCGCGCGATGAGGCCGCGCCAGCCGGAGGTTCCGAACTGGATTGGGTCGGCGTTGGTCACTAGCGTTTCCAGTCGAATGCGCCCGACTTGACGGCATATATATAGCCAACGAGCAGGATGCCGATGAAAGAAATCATGGAGCCGAAGATGAGGGGGGCGTTGGTCGCCAGCATATTTTTATAAACCACGGCCCACGGGAAGAGGAAAATCACCTCGATGTCGAACAGGATGAAGAGCATCGCCACGAGGTAAAATTTGACCGACATCCGCGGGGTGCCTTCGCCTTCGGCGGGCATGCCGCATTCGTAGGGGGTGTCCTTGGTGGGATTGGTGTGGGCGCGTTTGCCGATGAGTTTGGAGAGAACGAGGTTGCCGGCGGCAAAAGCCACGGCCACGCCCAGCAGAATCAGCACCGGCAGATATTGTTGTAATTGCCCGTCCACGGGGAACTTTTAGGCGCGGCGTGGGATGGCGTCCAGCGCAATCGCTATTTACGGCTTGCATTTAAGGCGTGGATTCCCAACATTTGCCGCCCGTGGAACCCGCAGAAACACATCCGGATCGGCTCATCGACTTTTGGGAATGGCTGGTGGAAAACCGCACACAGGTGGTTTTGGCAATCATCATCGCCATTGCTGTGGTGTTGATTATGAAAACCAAGAGCCTGAACACGCAATTAGCCGAGGAGGCCGCCGGCGAGGATGTGTTGGCGGCAATGGACAACCGATTTTCCACGGAGGAGGTGAATCCCAATTCCGCGGCCTCTGAGAGATTTGCCAAAGTTGTGGTGAACCATCCCGACACTGCCGGTGCGCGCAACGCTAAATTTTTGCAGGCAAGTGCGTTATTTGAGGAAGGGGAATTTAAGAAAGCCGATGCTGTTTTTTCCGTTTATATTTCGGAAAACCCGCTGAGTCCCTTGCAGGCGGCGGCGGCATTGGGGCAGGCTGCATGCAAAGCCTCGCTCAACGATCCGGGCGCGGAAGCGGCGTATGAAGCCATTTGCAATCAATACGTTGACACTTCTGAAGCGGTGCAGGCCACACTCGCGCTAGGCCGCTTGGCGAAGGCTGCAAAGGATACAGCCAAGGCGAAAAAATTGTTCACCGATGTTTCCGAAAATAAAGTTTCCCCGTTTTGGGCCTCTGTAGCCAACGAATTGTTGGGGCAGTTCGGTCAGTAGGGCCGGTTTTGCGGAGTTAATAACTCGGCCTTGACTCCGGGCCGCACAACCCTTTTTCTTTATCCACGCCACGTTTGTGGTGTTTTGCCAAAAGGAGGCAGAAAAAACGCTTAACGTGTGACACAAGGAGAATAAAGCTATGGCTGAAGCGACAGGTAATCCATCACCCACCCCAATTGAATTTCGTGCGGCGCCCGTGGAGTCCGCAACACAGCCGGTCGCGTGGCCGGCCACCCAAACGGCACCCGCGGCAGAGAACACCGCGAATGCGCCCATTGTGAAGCAAGTCCTGGCGGAATTCATTGGCACTTTTGCACTCGTGTTCGTGGCGGTCACCACGGTGTATTGGTTCGCTGTGGATTTCGTAGCCATCGCGATGGCCAGCGCGCTGATTGTGGCGTTGATGGTGGGAGTGCTCGCGCGTTTTGGCAGTGGTCAGTTTAACCCGGCGGTCACGCTGGGACTCGTGCTCGGTGGACGGCTGAAGCTTACACGAGCGCTTGTCATCATTCCGGTGCAACTGGTTGCTGCAATTCTGGCGTCGTTGATGCTTGTCAATTTTCTTGGCCAAACGGAATTGCTGCAGTGGAGCTATCCCAAAGTGAGCGCGCCTGTTCCGGGGGCACCGGTTGGCGGGCTGGCACCCAATTCGGGGCAACCGGAATATGGCTTGCGAACGCCAGTGGAAGCCGGTACGCCGCGCATCCCAGAGCGACTGGAAATTCCCGAGCCCATTGGTCGCGCTCAGCCGCGTCCGGTGCCCGGATCACAGCGGGTATCCATTCTTCAAGCCATCGTACTGGAAGCGGTGCTGACCTTTTTCTGGGGTATGGCGGCTTTTGCCGGACTACGCCGGGGCGCGCATCCTTTGCTCGGCCCGGTGCTCATTGGTGCTGCTGTGGCAGTGGGTATTTTGACTGCGGGCATTCTTACCGGAGGTGCAATGAATCCCGCACGGGCATTCGGCCCCGCGTTGGCATCGGGCACGTGGACCAATCAGATGGTTTACTGGATCGGGCCCATGATCGGTGGCGCGTTGGCGGGTGTCATCTGTGGGCACTTCTTGTTTAACGACGAGGATGAATCTTCGGATGCACCGGCCTATCCGGCCTGTTAGTTAATCTGCGTCAAGATCGCCCTGGTCACCACGATTGTGACCGGGGCTTTCTTTTCATCATGAATGAACCCATCGAGGTCGCGGCGGGATTGGTCTTTCGCAAAGGTCGTCTGCTGATCACGCAACGTCCCGCGGGCGGGCATTTGGCGGGGCTGTGGGAATTCCCCGGCGGCAAACGCGAGATCGGCGAAGGTATGCCCGATTGTCTCCAGCGGGAACTCACTGAGGAGTTGGGCATCACTGTGGACGTCGGCCAATGCGTCGAAACCCTAACCCATTCGTATCCTGAGAAAACCGTGCGGTTGGAATTCTATTTGTGTGAACTCATTGATGGAGAACCCATCGGCCTCGATGGCCAACAACTCGCATGGGTGACCGTGGATATGTTGGATGCTTACGAATTCCCTGCCGCTGATGCTCGTTTGCTTGAGCGCTTGAAAACGGAAACCTTTTGGTGGGAGTAATTAGGTGGAAAAATGGTCGGGGTGGTGAGGTTCGAACTCACGACCTCGTCGTCCCGAACGACGCGCGCTACCAGGCTGCGCTACACCCCGACTCAAAATATTTCGAAATCCAAAAGGGAGGGCATTCAAGCGCATCCCTCCTTAAATGTAACGCGTTTTTTCCAAAATAACGACGTCTTTTGGAAGTCATAGGATAAAATGATAAGCGGGCAGCAGACTATCCAAAGGCTTTGTGCTTCTGATATATCAAAAAAAGGGCGCCCCGAAGGGCGCCCTTGTGATTGGTTTACGAGATCAGACTA
>JAPKDK010000033.1 GCA_028872645.1 Verrucomicrobiota bacterium | reverse complement strand
CCCCGGGGCAGAGGAAACACCCCCCCCCTCCGAGACTCCCGCACCCGCTGCCCCCGCAGCTGCAGCGGCCCCCGGGGCGGCGACCCCAGCGACTACCACCGCACCGGCGCCCGCGCCCGCGCGGCAAAATGACCGCGGCCCCCGTGGCGGCGGTAATCGCGGCGGCGGTGGCGGACGTGGCCCCGGCGGTCCAGGAGGCCCAGGAGGACGTGGCGGCAATCGTCGTGGCGGGCCGCGCGAACGTCGCGCACCGGCCGTGGTAACCGATTCCGAAGGTAATGAGCTTACCGAGAAAGTGGTGTTCATCAATCGCTCCAGCAAAGTGGTGAAAGGCGGCCGGCGTTTTGGCTTTAGCGCGCTGGTGGTCACCGGCAACCGCAAGGGCGGCGTGGGCGTCGGCATCGGAAAAGCCCGCGAAGTGGTCACCGCCATTCAAAAAGGCAACGAGGATGCCCGCCGAGAGATGGTGAAAGTTTCTCTCCACGGCGCCACGCTGCCGCACGAGGTGTATTCGGTTTATGATGGCGCGCGCGTGTTGCTGCGTCCCGCCTCGCCCGGCACGGGCATCATCGCTGGCAAAACCGTCCGCGCCGTGCTCGAAAGCGCCGGCGTGCGCGATGTACTCAGTAAATCACTTGGCTCCAATAACCCCGCCAATGTGGCCAAGGCGACTTTGCAGGCGTTGCAAAGTTTGCGCCTGCGCGAAGACGTGTACAAAGCACGCGGGAAAAAATTAGACTAATTTAGGAGAAACTTATCATGCGATTGCACGACCTTAAACCCAGACCCGGAGCCAAGACCCGCCGCAAGCGAGTGGGCCGCGGCCCCGGCAGCGGCCGGGGCAAAACCAGCACCCGTGGCCACAAAGGCCAAAACTCCCGCTCCGGCAGCAGCACCCGCGCCACCTTCGAGGGTGGCCAGATGCCGTACATCCGCCGGTTGCCCAAGCGCGGCTTCAATAATTTCGTTCATCGCATCGAATATCTGCCGGTGAATATTTCCGATTTGGAAACACATTTTGATGACGGCGCCACGGTGGACGTGGAGGCGGTCATTGCCAAAGGCCTGGCCAATGGCAAAGGCAGCGTGAAGGTGAAAATACTTGGCACGGGTGAGTTGAAGAAAAAACTTTCTGTCACCGCGCACAAATTCAGCGCCAAAGCCAAAGCCGCCATCGAGGCAGCAGGCGGCAGCTGCACCGCGCTCACTTCAGAAGCCCCGGTGGAACAACCGGCTGCGAAGGAATAATCACGCCTGATGTTCGCCCGGTATTTCCAAACCCTCAGTAATTGCTTTAAGATTCCGGAACTCCGGAGTCGGATTGTATTTACGTTGCTGTTGCTTTTGGTGTGCCGGTTGATAGCGCAGGTGCCGGTTCCGGGGCTGGACGGATTCGCGCTTTCAGAATACTTCAAAATTCTCGCTGAAAATGAAGACAGTGGGGGTGGTACTTCCTTGCTTGGGATGTACAGCATGTTTACCGGTGGCGCGATGGAGCGGTGCGCTTTGGGTTCGCTGGGCATCATGCCTTATATTAGTGCCACAATTATTTTGCAGTTGATGACTGCTGTCGTTCCCTCACTCAGTAAACTTTCACGTGAAGAAGGTGGGCGCACACAAATCATCAAATACGGCCGATATCTCACCGTGTTGCTTTGTCTCGGACAAGGCTTTGTGATGAGTATGGGCTGGGAGCATCCCACAAAAATCCCCGGCTTCGAAAATTTCAAAGGTGAACTAGTAATTGGCGCGGCGGACTGGTGGTATCACCTGCGCACGATGTTGCTGCTCACCACCGGCTCTGTGCTGCTCATGTGGCTGGGCGAGCAAATCACCGAACGCGGCATTGGAAATGGCATTTCACTGGTCATTACCGTGGGCATCATTTCCCGGATAGATGTGGCTGCCTTTTCATTCTACGAGATGTTTGCCAAGAACGAGGCTCATCCGTTCAAGGGAGTTTTGCTGGTGGTGCTTTTGTTCGCAGTAGTGGGTGCGGTGATTGCAGTTACCCAGGCAATGCGGAAAATTCCTGTGCAATATGCTCAGCGCACAGTGGGTCGCAAACAATATCAGGGCGGTTCGACCTATTTTCCACTGCGAGTCAATTATGCAGGTGTGATGCCTATCATTTTTGCTCAGGCCATCATGATGTTCCCGGCACAAATTTTTGGAACCTTAGGCCGTGTTTTGGCAGATAAAGGATCCAAGCTTGTTGAACTAAAGGAATCAGGCGGACAATTTCTAAATTTCATCGGTGTCAAATTGACCGGCATGGGGGATGCCCTTGCCTATGGTAGTGTTTGGAATCTGGTGATGGTCGGATTTATGATTCTTTTCTTCAGTTATTTCTGGGTAGCTACGCAATTTAATGAAACGCAAATTGCAGATGATCTTAAGAAAGGTGGCGGCTATATTCCCGGCGTGCGTCCCGGCAATGCCACGCGCGACTTTTTGCATCACGCCATGAGCCGGCTCACTTTGGCGGGCGCAATGTTCCTGGTGGCGATCGCAATTTTGCCCACCATTTTGACGAGCGAATTTAAAATCCCGATGATCGTCGCCCAGTTCTTTGGCGGCACCAGTGTGCTTATCATGGTGGGTGTGATGCTCGATACCATGCGCCAGGTGGAAAGTCATCTCGCACAGCGACATTACGATGGCTTCCTGAAAACCGGGAAAGTCCGCGGACGCTTTAATTAATCACGTGAGTATTTGTAGCACCATGATCCCGATCAAAACACCCGACGAGCTGGACGCCATGCGCGAGGCCGGTCGAGTGGCGGGCACGGTGTTGGCGGAGGCCTCCGCCTGGGTGAAGCCGGGTGTGACCACCCGCGAGATTGACGAATACGCCGCGAGCCGAATTAAAGCGTACGGGGCGAAGAGCGCATTTTTGGGCTACGAAGTGAGTGGCCGGAAATACCCCTGCCACATATGCATTTCGATGAATGATGAAGTCGTGCACGGACTCGCCAGTAAACGCAAAGTGAAGGAGGGCGACATCGTGAGCCTCGATTGCGGTGTGCGAGTGGATGGATTTATCGGCGATACCGCCCGTACGGTCATCGTTGGCGAATGTTCCGATGAGACGCAAAAATTGATTGATGTGACTCAACAAGCCCTGTATGATGGAATATCCCGCGCGTTACCGGGAAACAGAGTGAACGATATTTCCTGTGCGGTGCAAAATCGAGTGGAAGCCAACGGGTTTTCTATCGTCCGCGAATTTGTGGGGCACGGAGTGGGGCGGACGGTTCATGAAGAGCCGCAGATCCCGAACTTCGTGAGTGCTGGGGAAACGCCGGAGCTGCGGCCGGGGATGACTTTGGCCATTGAGCCGATGGTGAATGTCGGCGGAATGAAAGTGAAATTTTTGTCGGATGGTTGGACCGTTGTGACACGGGATGGCCGTCCGTCGGCTCATTTTGAGCATACCATTGCGGTGACCGAAGGGGAGCCGGAAATTTTGACATGCCTGGAGTTGAAGCCATCCGCGTCAGCGGTTGCGTAGTGGAAGTGCTGACGCACCGATTGGTGCGGGTGGAGTTGGAAAACGACCACCGAATGATGGGCCACACCACGCGGGCCACCAGCGGATTGCTGGCGGAAGCGGCGGTGGGCGACACAGTGGTGCTGGAAATCAGCACCTTCGATCTTTCCAAGGGAAGGGTCGTGCAACTAAATAGTTTAGAGACAACAACGAAATAAGGAACAACATGAAGGTACGCGCCTCAGTCAAAAAAATGTGCGAACACTGCCGGGTCATTCGGCGGAAAGGCATCGTGCGTATCATCTGCAAAAACAAGCGCCACAAACAGCGCCAAGGATAATCTTATGCCCCGTATTTTAGGAATCGACATCCCCTCCGCCAAGCGCATCGACATCGCGCTTCGGTCCATTTATGGCATCGGCCCCGCCGTGTCGGTCAAGGTGCTGGAAAACGCCGGCATCGACGCCACCACCCGCGCCCATACCCTTACCGAGGAACAACTTGCGCAAATCGCCAAGGCCATCCAGAGCACCGAGATGCGTCCCTCGCAAACGCGCACCGCCGCTAATCCGGAAACCGAACTGTGCCCCATCCTCGTCGAAGGCGATCTGCGCCGGAAAGTATCCGAGGACATCAAGAATCTTAAGAGCATCAGGAGCTATCGCGGACAGCGCCATCAGAGCGGACTGCCCACCCGCGGCCAACGTACCCAAACAAACGCTCGCACCAGCAAAGGTCCCAAGAAAACTGTCGGCGCCCAGCGTAAGAAAGACTAATTTCAATTTCCCAAACTGACTGAATTATGGCTGAAGAAAAAAAAGATCCCGCAACCGAGGCAAAAGCCACTGAAGCTGCTGCTGAAAAGCCAGCTCCCGAAGTGAAGGAAGAGGCTTCCGCAAAAGCCGAGAAGCCCGCCAAGGAAGAAAAGACTAAAAAGCCTGCCAAGAAAGAAAAGGCTGAAAAGTCTACTAAGGAAGAAAAGGCTGAAAAGCCTGCCAAGAAAGAAAAGGCTGAAAAGTCTACTAAGGAAGAAAAGGCTGAAAAGCCTGCCAAGAAAGAAAAGGCTGAAAAGCCTGCGAAGAAAGAAAAGGCCGAAAAGCCCGCCAAGGCCGATAAAGCCGATAAAGCCGATAAAGCCGATAAAGCCGATAAAGCCGATAAAGCCGACGCTGGCGAAAAGGAAGCCGCCGAAGCTCCGGCAGAACCGGCCGAAGGGCATCACTCCGCCCCCACCGCCGCGGCTCTGTTGGCGGACAACGTTGAAGATGTCAAAGCCATTAAGGCCAAGAAATCGAAGAATGTTACCCACGGCATCGTTCACATTAAGGCAACGTTCAATAACACTTTGGTGACCATCACCGATATGCAGGGCAACCCCATCAGTTGGTACAGCGCCGGTCGCGCTGGCTTCAAGGGCTCCCGCAAAAGCACCTCCTACGCCGCCCAACAAGTGGCCCAACGCGCCGCCAACGAAGCCAAAGCCCACGGGCTGCGCGAGGTGGAAGTGCGCGTCAAAGGCCCCGGCTCCGGTCGCGAATCCGCCATCCGCGCCCTCCAAGCCGTGGGGCTCGAGATCACCACGATTAAAGACGTCACCCCCATTCCGCACAACGGCTGTCGCCCTAAGAAGCGGCGTCGCGTTTAATCCCAATCATTTTATACCATAATGGCACGTTACACTGGACCCCGACTTCGCATTAGCCGCCGCCTGCGGACGCCTATCTTTGGCCCTTCCAAATATTTGGATCGTAAGGATTATCCGCCCGGACAACACGGGCAGAGCCGCCGCCGCAAGGCCACCGACTACGCTCTCGCCCTCATGGAAAAGCAGAAGCTCCGCTTTTATTATGGGTTGATGGAAAAACAATTTCGCGGCGTGTACGAAAAGGCCAACCGCCGCCGAGGCGTCACCGGCGAACTTATGCTCCAGATTTTGGAGACGCGCCTGGACAACATCGTTTACAGCCTTGGCTTTGGCTACTCCCGCGCGCAGGCACGGCAGATGGTCACCCACGGGCACGTACTCGTGAACGGCAGTCGCGTAAGCACCCCCAGTTACGTCATCAAGGTAGGCGATAAAGTCGGCGTGAAAAACACCGATAAAAGCCGCCACTTGGCCGACAAAAATGTCGAATACTCCACCAGTCGGAATGTGCCGGACTGGTTGAGCCTCGACAAGGATGCCTACGAAGGCGTTATGGAACGCATCCCCACGCGCGACGACATTCAGCCGATCGCCAATGAACAGGCGATTGTGGAATTTTATTCCCGCTAAACCGCTGCCGGCCTTTCGGGGCCGGTGCAACCCCGCAATTATAGGGGCCGCTGGCACGCGGGAACGAAGCCAACGGTCAGATTAAAATTGCATATTAGAAAAAGAAAAACATGCCCATACGACTCGGAAGATTCGAACAACCGAAACACCTCACCAAAGAGGTGGAAGAAAAAAACTACGCCAAGTTTGTCGCTGAACCCTTTGAGACCGGCTACGGTCACACCATCGGCAACTCACTGCGCCGCGTGCTGCTCAGCAGCCTCGAGGGCTCGGCGATCACCTCCATCAAAATTGATGGCGCGCAACACGAGTTTGCCGCCGTGGAAGGTGTGGTGGAAGATGTCGCGGAAATCATTCTCAACCTCAAAAAAGTGAAGTTCAATCTGCACTCACGCGATCCGCAGGTGCTGATGCTCGCCGTGAACAAGGACGGTGCCGTCACCGCCGCTGATATTGAGCTCAACCAAAACACCGAGATCGTCAATCCCAAACAGCACATCTGCACGTTGGACAAGAAAAAGAAATTTATAATGGAACTCGAGGTTCAAGTGGGTCGCGGATACCTCAGCGGAGATGACAACAAAAAAGCCAACCAAGCCATTGGCGTCATTGCGATTGACTCACTCTTCTCACCTGTCACCAAGGTCCGTTACGATGTGAAAAATGCCCGCGTGGGCCAACGCACGGACTACGACAGCCTCGAGCTGGAAGTTTGGACCGATGGCCGCATCAACCCCGATGACGCCCTCACCCAAGCCAGCGCGATCCTCAAGCATCACCTTGATGTGTTCGTGGATTACGATCAGGAGGCCATTGAGTTTGAAGAGGCCAATGAAAGCCACGACGAGGAGAAATCCGAACTACGCAAGCTGTTGGCTATGAGCGTGAACGAGATCGAACTCTCCGTGCGCGCCGCTAACTGCCTGAACAACGCCAACATCACCACCGTTGGCCAGCTCGCAACCAAGTCCGAATCGGACATGCTCAAGTACCGCAATTTCGGCAAGAAATCACTCAACGAAATCAAGGACAAGCTCATCGAGCTGAAGCTTGGCCTCGGCCTCACCTTCGAAGAAGGCGTGTACGATGCCAATGCCGAAGCTCAAAACGGATTGGAAGACTTCAGCGCCATGGAAGAAGAAACCGTGGAAGCCAACGAAGTCGCCGGTTTGACCTTTGACGACTAACTAACAAGCACTATGCGCCATCGCAAACGTACCGCTAAACTAGGCCGCACCAGTGAGCATCGCACCGCGTTGCTCGCCAACCTTGTGTGCAGCCTCATTAAACACCGTCGCATCCGCACCACCCTCGCCAAGGCCAAAGCCGCCCGCGTGGTGGCCGATAAAATAGTCACCCTCGGCAAAAAAGGCCAGGAGAAGGACAGCTCCATACAATGCCGCCGGCTCGTGGCCGCGCGCTTGCAGCAGCAACCCCGCCACCACTTCGCCAAGCACAACGGCGTAAGCGGCAAAGTGCAGCGCGACGAATGGCGCCAAAACGAGGACGTCGTTCGCATTCTCTTTGAGGACATCGCCCCCGGCTTTGCCGAGCGCAGTGGTGGCTATACCCGTGTCATCAAGCTCGGCCGTCGCCGTGGCGATGCCGCTGAAATGGCTATCCTTGAATGGGTGAAAGACGGCGACATGCCAGTCCGCGAAAGCAAAAATAAACCCAAAGCAAAGGCATCCAAAGCCGAGGTAGTAACCGAAGAAGTGGTTGAAGAAAGCACCACCGAGGAAGTCGCCGAAGAGGCTGCCACCGAGGAAGCTGTTGAAGAAGCAGTTACCGAGGAAACAACTGAAGAAGTAGCATCCGATGAAACGGAGACTCCAGAAGAAGCCGCTGCTGAGGGAACAACCGAGGAGCCGGAAGCGAAGTCCGAAGAGTCAGATGACGAACCCAAATCCGCCGACGAAAAGAAATCGGACTAACCTCCGGCGTTTCCAACAACCCAATTGCAACCCGCCCCACCCGAAAAGTGGGGTGGGTTTTTTATTGGGTCAGCCGCTCAAATCGGTATCCTTTGCGTGATGAATTTCGCGGATTATCTCGTTCTCTTTCTCTACTTTACCGGAATGGCTGGCATCGGATTTTGGGCCATGCGGCAGGTAAAAGGGCAGGAGGATTATTTTATGGGCGGCCGCAAATTCGGCAAGCTGATGCAAACCTTTGCCGCCTTTGGCGCGGGCACCGGTTCCGCCGACCCCGTCAACACCGCCCGCGGCACCTTCGCCAATGGGATGAGCGGAATGTGGGGTGTGATGTATTGGCTCTTCGTCACGCCCATTTATTGGATCAGCGCCGTGTGGTATCGCCGCATGCGTTGCCTCACCCTTGGCGATTGGTTCACCGAACGCTACGAATCCAAATCAATGGGAGTGGCCTATGCGATCTTTGGCTGCTTTTATTATATGGTCTATGGCGCAATGCTCTTCACCGCGATTGGTAAAGTGGCCGTGCCGCTGATGGGGTCGGAACTGTTCGGGATGCAAACGGAATTTGTGCTTGTCCCGATGGTTGCCGTCATCGTCACCTTCTACGGCGTGCTTGGAGGCATCACCGCCGCGTACTGGACCGATCTCATCCAAGGCATCTGCATCATCCTACTTTCGATTTTACTCATTCCCTTTGGCCTGAACGCAGTGGTGGAAAAATTTGGCGTCACCGGCGACACGTGGACCGATGGTTTCCGTGTAATGCACGAGCAATTACCCGCGTCCACTTTTGAAATTGTGGGCGGCGGCGCGGCCAGCGAATTTCCGTTGTACGCCATTGTCACCATTGTGATTATGAATATGATCGGCATCGTGCTCACGCCTCATTTCATTGTTACTGGCGGCGGCTCGGCCAAGAGCGAACACGATGCGCGCGTGGGGCTCGTTACCGGCAACTTCATCAAACGATTTTGCACCATCGGCTGGGTCATCACCGCGCTGATTGTGCTCACGCTGTACGGCAGCGACGCCGCCCTCATCAAAGATGCCGACATGGCGTGGGGCGTGGCCACCAAGGAATTGCTCGGGCCGCTGGGCATCGGATTGGTTGGCCTGATGCTTGCCTGTTTGTTGGCCGCGCTGATGAGCAGTGTGGATTGTTATATGCTCGTGTGCTCCGCGCTGGTGGTTCGCAATATTTATGTGCCGTATATCAATCCCCAGGCGGGCGATCGCGAATGCCTCCGCCTTGGCCGCATCATAGGCGGCATTGTGGTGCTGGGCGCGGTGATTATTTCCGTCACGATGCTCGATATGTTTAAGCAACTGGAACTCACTTGGATTGTGCCAATGACCTTTGCCGCGTTGTTTTGGCTGGGAATGTTTTGGCGACGCGCCACCACCAAGGCCGGTTGGATAACGATTGCCTTTTGCCTGATTACATTTTTTATTTTACCGCGCATCATTCCCGCTGTGGCTCCGAGCTTGCGGTCGAATCCGGCTTATGCGCAGGTCAATCAACCCGCCGAGGCAAATGCGGCTGGCGGCAAATCCATTTATTGGACCGGTGGGGTGAAGGAGATGGACGGCATCTCGCACGGCGAAGGTTCGTTTCGTTTTGATATGATGATTTACGACAAGCTGTTGGGCTACGATCTCACGAAAGTCCGCAATGCCACGCTGAAGACGCTGGAATTTCCATTCAAAATTATCGCGCCTTTTCTGGTGATGATTATTGCGAGCTTGCTCACGCGGCCCAATTCCAAGGAGGCACTCGATCGATTGTACGTGCGAATGAAAACCCCGGTGCGGCCAGATCCCGAGGAGGACAAAGCCGAGATGGAAAAAAGCTACGCGGAGCCGAGTCGTTTTGATGACCGAAAACTATTCCCCAACACGCAACTGGAAATCCAACGGCCATCGCCGATGGATTTCTGGGGGTTCATCGCCTGCTTCGCGATTTGTTTCGCAATCATCGGGCTGGTGTTTTGGGTGGCAGGGATTGGGGCGTAAACATTTTCCTCATTCCTCGCCTTTACTTTGATTGCTGGCGATGACTTTTTGTTCCATCTCGCGCGGCATATTTTCGTAATGGCTCAGTGCCTCGGTGTGTAAACCGCGGCCTTCGGTGAGTGACCGCAGGTTAGTGGAGTATTTGTAGAGATCCATTTGCGGCACATGGGCTTTGACAATTTGGAACGCGCCGGCGGCCTCCATTCCTTGAATTTTGCTGCTGCGGCTGTTGAGGTCGCCCATCATCGCGCCCATAAATTCCTCGGGCTCCATAATTTCCACGTGCATGATAGGCTCGAGCAAACAGGGATTGACGGATTTGAAGGCATCGCGGAAGGCATGTTTGCCGGCGATTTGGAAGGCCATACCCTTGGAATCCACGAGGTGCTCTTTGCCGTCGTAAAAATCCATCTTCACGTCCACTACCAGATTGAAGCCGGGACCGACATTCAATGCTACCGGGACCGACATTATCTTTAGCCAAAGTTTTCACACAAGCTGTCCAGCGCGGCATCAAAATTCACGTGTCCTTTATCCAACCCGTTCATCACCATCACATGCGGCACGCCGAGTTCGCGTGATTAATCTTAAACTTTTGAGGTGCCCACTTCTACGCCGTTCGCCCGTTGATGACCACACGTGCTGCATCGCACCCAATGCTTCAGCCATGAAATCGAGGTAGCCGGCAGCGTCGAAGAAGATGAGTTTTTTGCCGCCGAATTCCACGCAAAGGGGCGTGGCCTTGATGGAAATTTGCCGTTCTTTTTCCGCATCATGATAATCGCTCATGGTCGTGCCGAGTTCGATACTGCCAAGCCGGTTGATGACGCTCGCATCGGCTTCCATGCTTTCGGCCAACATCATTTTGCCCGACGATGCGTGGGCCGCAATGGCGAAATTACGAATGTCTTCTGAGGGATAGAGTTTCATAGGATCAATTAAAGAGGAGGGTGAAGGATGGGGGGTTGGGGGCAGAAGGGAAGGGTGACTCACAAAAATGGCCGGGGTATGTGAGCGGTAAAGGGAAATCCTCCGACCCCGTACGGCACAAGCCCACACAGTCCTGTACGGAAACAATCCATGGTGGATGTGCCAATTGTTTCCGCGAGGAGTGGATTGGACAAGGAAAATATAGGGGAAAAACGGCGTTATTTGTCGCCTAATTTGGATTCAATCCGATCGAGCTTTTGGTTCAGTTTACGATAGCCGTGCCCGATCCACACCAGCAAGATGAAGGCCACCACCACGCCCACACCGATCCATTGGATTTTGCTCCAGATCGACCACGCCGCGCCGATGGAAGCGGCCAGTAGCGCCAGCCCCATTGCGAGGTTTAACGCCACGCGCTTGCCGCCTTTAGGTAGTGCGTCGCCCATCAATTCCTTGCTGTTGATCATACAGAAAAAAGTGAAGTACGCGATCGGCAGCAGCACCATCCCGAAAATGCTGGTGGGAACTGCCAGTAAAAACTTTGCCTCGGAGTTGCCCCACAAGAACAGGAAGCCTAACGCGCCGGTGATGCCCGGCAGCAGCGCGCCAGTCCGATGCACCACGCCACTCATCTTCGCGCCGAGTGCCTCGGTGAGACAGAATCCGTTAATCAACATCAGAATGATGATGGTGGAAACCGCCATACCTAAGACGCCGATTCCAAAAATGGTTTGTGAAACGGCCTTGTTGCCAGTGAGTTTTTCCAGCGAACCGGCCAGTTGAAAAGCATCACGGCTGACGAGCATCGCGGCGAGTTGACGGTCTTGATGATTGGGCGATTCCAACACGCCGAGATGCGTTTGGATGCCTCCGAGATTTTTGTTGTAAGCTCCCTGTAATTTTTCAGTGAGCGGAGTGACTTTGCTTGCATCAAGCAGGCCTTCGTCGTACTTGCCATGAAATTGGTTAGCGGAAGCGATTACCACGCAGGTGGTGGCGAGGAAAAATGGAATGAACAATCCCATGCCAAGATCAAAGCTGGCGAGGCCGCGATGTTCCTTGCCCCAACCTTTGCGCAACATAGAGTAAGGGAGAAGGAAGGTCATGTTGATGCCCACGGCGGTGGCGGCCGCGGTAACCATTTTGTCGCGCTGTAATCCGATGATAATGTTGTTCCAGTATTCCGGGTCGCTCGACAGGGCGATGACTTCCCTGAATTTTTCTGCGGGTTGTGAAAGCATTTTGAAGTCGGGGATGAACCCTTTGGCAATGTTGCCCCAGTCGAGTTGCCCAGCCATCATCACTACCACGCCGAAGAAACTCAGCACAATAATGCCCACCAGAATTTTCAGAATGATTTCAAAAAGCTTAACCCCTTTGCTGTCGTACATCCACACGACCGCGGTGGCGACTGCGAAGAGCAAAGCGGCACAAAGGTATTTTCCGGATTGGCTTCCGGTCTCGGGGTCATCGGTCAGAATGCCGAGGTTTTGTTGCAGCGCGGCGGTGCCGAGGGAGAATTGCGGCATCGCCCACACGAGGTTGGCGAGCATCGCGGCGATGAGCCAGCCCCAGCCGAGCACGGGGTTGATGTGTTGGTTGATGGCTTGGAAAGGGCTTTTGCCGGTGGAAAGGGTGACGTAGCCGATGACCGAAAGCATCAGCACGCCGAAGATCATCATGAGCGGTTGGAGCCAAAGTAACTGCGTGCCGCCGATGACGCCAAGGTACAGGCTGCCCGCTAGCGAACCGCCACCCAACGTAATGGCACCCTGTAGCCAGCCGGGGCCGGAGAGCTTGGTGTAGGTTTTGATTTTCTCGGAGGTGGAAGCGTTCTCAACACTCGTTAGCAATTCCTTCTCCTGGGCAAGTGAATCGTTTTCTTCGCTCATAAGCTGGGAAGATAGAACGGTTTTTTTAAGCGGATTGGAAGCTTGAATTGAACTACCTGACAGTACGTTAACGCGCCTTCGCGAAATCGAAGCACATCAAATGCGTCTCGCTGCGGAGATACACACGCCGGTCGGCCATCGCGGGCGCGGCCCAGCAGGGGGGGCGGAGTTGGGGAACTTGGTAAGCGGCAAGCTCGGTTGGCTTTTTGGCGTTGAGGGCGAAGAGGCCGAGCTTACCGGTTTCACCGAGCACGATGAGTTTACCGTCGGCTTGGATCAAGGAGCCGCGACCGTACTTGTTCGTCGGCGGACCGTATTTGTTCCATGCCTCATCCTGATCCCAGAGGATTTTTCCGGTGGCAAACGTGACGCAACGAAAACGGCCATCCGGCTCGTTGCGGCCGCTGAAGGCGTAAAGGTTGCCTTCGTGCACAATGGGCGTCATCCAATGCAAGCCGATCACTTCTTCGTGGCGGCGGTCTTTTGCGCGGCGTTTGAGAGTGCTCCAAACTTCACTATAGCCGCTGAGGTCGGGCTTGATTTTGAGTACGAAAGCACCTTCGCCGTAATAGGCCGAGGAACAAAAAACCTGATCGCCGATGACGACGGGGTTGGAGGCGTTCACCGATTCGTTGGAGCGTGCGCGGAACCATCGTTTGAAATGGACCTTGCCGGTTTTGGGATCGAGCGCCACGAGGCCCTGTCGCATCAGGCAAAAAGCCACGCGCTTGCCATGCACGGTGGCGATGATGGGCGAAGCGTAGCTGGCAAGTTTTTCCGCGCCGAGCCAATCCATCAAAGGCTCGCCGGGCCAGCCGAGTTTGGGGGTTTTGTGCCACGTGGTTTTGCCGACGCTATGCCAAACGGTTTCGCCGGTTTGCGCGTTGAAGGCGACCATCCCGCTTTCGGGTTGGCCGCCCACCATTGTGAGCAGCAAATTGCCCTCGAGCACGGGAGTGCTGCCCACGCCGAAGAAGTTGAGGTTTACCTTGAAATCTTTGTGGGTGTCGCGCCGCCAAATTTGTTTACCGGTCTTGAGGTCGAGGCACAGCAGCACGCCTTCCGCGCCGAAAGTGTAGCAGCGATTGGTGGTGAGCAACGGCGCGCCGCGCGGGCCGTTGTTGTAGCCGTAGGGATCTTCGTACGTGGTGGGATAGGCGTGCCGCCAAATGAGTTTGCCGGTTTTAGCATCGAGACAATCGATGGCCTCCACGTCGAAATGCCTGGCGATGGCGGCGGGCCATTCGATAAACCCGCGACGCCGCGTGGTTTGGCTTGCCGCTTTGAGGCCGGCCTCGGTGATGCGTTCCTTGGCTTTTAGGGCGGCGAGTTCGCCGTTGATGTATTTAATGACCGACGCGGGTGTATCGTTTCCCTCTACTTTATATAATTTACTGGCGCGATGGAACACGACCAGTTTTCCATCGCGAATGGAGGGCGCGGAATAGCCGGTACCAATGCGGCGGGAAAAAATTTGTGGCGGGCCACCTTTGGGAAAGGCATCGAGGATGCCTTTTTCTTTGGAAACATTATTGCCGGCGGGACCGAGGAATCGGGGCCAGTCATCTGCCAATGCGGCGGCGCACAGCAGCAGCAGAATCGCAAAAGAATTCTTCAAAACCCGACGCCCTTGGTTTTGGTGCGGATGCGACAGAGATAGCTGTCGGAGGTGAGGTAGAGCGTGCGGCCGTCGTTGCCCCAGGCGACATTGGCGATGCGGGTGCCAGTGACGAGGGTGCCGAGGTGTTTGCCTTTTGGTGAAATAATCAGGACGCCTCCAGGCCCGGTGGCAAAGAGGTTTCCGCGTTGGTCGAGCTTGAGGCCATCGCAACCTCCGCGCGCTCCGGCGGCACTCAGTTCGGCGGGGTTAAAAAAGATACGGCGATTGGCCACGGTGCCATCGTCCTGCACGTCGAAGGCGTGGATGCGGGTTTGGGGGCCGCTTTCGGCGACGTATAAAATGGATTCATCGGGCGAGAAGGCGATGCCGTTCGGGTACTTTATTTTGTCGGTGAGCAACGTCACTTTGCCGGATTTGCTGAGCCGGAAGACACCCTGGAAAGCTAGTTCCTTGGCGGGGTCTTTTATGTTTTTCGGGAGGCCGTAGGGCGGGTCGGTGAAATACAAATCTCCGGCTTTGTTATAGCAACCGTCGTTGGGGCTGTTGAAGCGTTTACCTTCGAATTTGTCGGCCAGCGTTTCGTATTCGGGCCGGGGGTTGTCTAGGGAATTGCCGAGGCGCGCGATGCGGCGGTCGCCGTGTTGGCACAGCACCAACCGGCCCAACTCATCGAGCAGCAGCCCATTGGAGCCGGGCTCGCCGATGCGCGGCTCGAGGCCGGTGTAGCCGCTGGGGTGCAGGAAATCCTCAAGGCCATCTTGCTCACTCCACTTGTAAATTTTATTGGGCGGGATGTCGGAGAACAACAGAAACTCGTGCCCTTGCTTGGTGCGCACCCACACGGGACCTTCGGACCAATCGAAGCCATCGGCGAGCTGTTCGATTTTTGCATCGCTCGCGATGAGTCGATCCAGCGCGGGATCCAGCCGTTCGATTGCACCGATGCTCGGGTGGAGGGTTTCGGGCAAAACCGCGCGGGCGATGGCTAGGTCGACGGTTTTTTCCGGCGAGTTGCAGGCGGTAAAAGTGAACAGACCAATGGAGAGGGCACTGCGGAGGGCGGTTTTGAAAATGTGTTTCATGAATGGAGTAACGATACCGGGATGATGGACGCGCGCAAGCTCTGTTCTATTCGCCTATTTGGAAACACGCGAGCTGGCGGCCGTTGCGGACATAGAGTTTGCCGTTGGCGAGGGCGGGGTAGGCGCGGACGGTGGCGCCCATCAGCTGGACGCGGGCGGTGGCGCGGAAAAATTTCGACGTGGCCGCGCCGCGCAGGAGTTCGCCGCGCTCGGTGAAAATGAGGAGTTCCGTGCCCGCAAGAATCACCGAGCCGGCGCGCAAACCGGGGAAGCTCCACTGGACTTTTCCGGTTTTCATTTCCACGCAGCGCAGTTCGCAGCCGCGCTCTTGGCGTCCGTGGAAGCCGTACAGAAATCCTTCGTGATGGACGACACTGGAGTAATGGCACGAAAGACTGGCGTCGCTGCTCCAAAGTGTCTCGAATTTTTTGCCATCTGCAACATCGACGGCGAGCACGCTTGCGCCTTTGCCGTAGCTGGTGGAAATGAAAATGAGGTTACCCGCCGCGACGGGGGTGCAGGCGTTGACGCTGGCGCGGATGGCGGGTTGCCATGGGTGGGTGAAATTCACCGCGCCATCGGCTGGATTGATGGAGGCCAAGCCGGCGCGGTTGAAGAAAAGGGCCTGCGGTTTTTGGTTGATCGTGGCGAGGATAGGGGAGGCGTAACTGGCCTCGGTATGAGTGGATTTCCAGCGGAGCTTCCCGCTGGCGGCATCGAGCGCGATGATGCCGGCTTGGGGGCCGCCGATGTTGATGAGGATGTTTTTGCCACTGACGAGCGGCGCGCAGGCGAAGCCGAAGAAGCCTTTGCCAGCACCGAATGTTTTGCGGCAATCGATCGTCCAGTTGAGGCGGCCAGTGCGGGCGTCAGTGGACTTGATGAGGCCGTTGGCACCGAGGGTGAACACGCGCGCGCCGCTCACGGTGGGCACGGCGCGTGGGCCGTCGTCGAAGCCGAATTGGTCCTCGTAGCCGGCGGGGCTGCTGCTCCGCCAAATGATTTTTCCGGTGGTGGCATCGCGGCAGTCGAGCACTTCCTTGTCCACCAGGCGGTGGTGGAGAAAGAGCTTGCCGTTGTCCACGGCGGGCCCGGCAAAGCCTGCGCCGACGTCCTGTTTCCACAAAACCTTGAGGCCGGCCGCGGGCCATTTTGGGAGAGCTTTGCCTTGGTAAGTGCCATCGCGGCGCGGGCCAAGAAATTGCGGCCAATCTTCGGCGCAGAGAATTCCCGTGAACAGGAATGAAAGGAGGAGGGCGTGTTTCATCGG
>JAPKDK010000298.1 GCA_028872645.1 Verrucomicrobiota bacterium | reverse complement strand
CGGATTTCAAGGATTCACACAGATTTTTCATCCGTGATAATCCGTGAAATCCGTGTCTTGAAAATGAAGGCGTGAATTACTTCAGCGCATCCAACACTTCTTGAATCAGCTTCATGTCGCGGCCGCGGCTTTTCCAGCTGTTCTCGCGGAGAAGGGTGATGAATTTTTTGTCGCCGGCTTTGGCCTGCATTTTTTTCACGAGCTCGGCTTGGTTGAGCTTTAGCTTTTGCGAGGCGAAGAGGGCGAAGGCGTTGATGCTTTGTTGGGCTTGCACTTCGGGGTTTGGAGCCGAGGGGCCATCGGTGATTTTGAGCGCCCATTTAAATCCTTCCACCAAATGTTTTTGGTAGGTTTCGTTTTCCCACGTGGACTTGTTGTGGCCTAGGTTGGTGAAGAACACGCGGCCCTTGCCGAAGCTGCGCACCCAGCACACGGGCACGTGATAGGGCATTTGCGGCTTGCTCTTGGCCATGTTCAGGCTGAAGAGCACGCGCACGGCGTTGGGGTCGAAATTGTTGTACTGGTAAATTTCATCCTTCCACATGAACTCCCTGCCGAGCATCGCCACGGTGGGATGGCTGGGCTCGTGATTGAGAAATCCATTCATGCTGCCCGAGCCCCACGGGTGGCCAGCGAAGCTGCCGTTAATCATTTGCACGTAGCTGGTGAAGCCGCCCTTGCCGTGAAAGGTGTCGCCCGCGCTGTGCGTGCCCACGAAGGCTTTGCCGGACTTCACAAATTCCATCAACGCCTCGCGCGGATCGCCCGCAGGCAGTAGCACGCCCGTCGTGTAAAAAAAGATGCCGTCGTATTGCTTGAGATTTTCCCGCGTAATGCTCTTGATGGCGTCCTGCGAATTCACCGTGGTGAACACGCCGCTCGCATCGCCAATCTTCGCCAGCGTTTTTTCCACCACGCAAAGCTCGTCGCCCTTGCGCCGCACCACGCCGTGGGTGAACCCGCGTGATTGAGTGATCACAAGAATCTTTTTCGGCGCGGCCTGCACTGGTTGGGATTGCAGCATCAACCCGCCCAAGGCGGCCATTGCGAGTAAACGGAATGTGTATTTCATGGGGTGTGTTTTATGACTTGTTTGGAGAAGCGACAATTCACCACGGAAACCTCGTGCGGTCAAGACATCACACTCGCAGCCAAAAACGAGCTTGTTTTCCTCTCGCCAAACTCGGCGATATGTGAGACATTTTGGCGCGCATTGAACTCTGTTTTTGGAAGGGGCAATGTGGCACTGGCTCTAATGACCACTGAAAAACACAGCTTTTTTGACCGGATTGTCGGACGGATTGACCAACTCGATGCCGATGGGCTGCAGACGGTGGTGCAGCGGTTGGCACGCGAGCGGGATTTTTTAGGGACGCTTTTTGACACGATTGAGGATGGCGTGGTGGTGCTGGATTCCAAGGCGCACATCTCGTGGCATAACCAATCGGCGGAACATTTGTTGGGGCTGCCGCTGGAGGAAGCTGAGGGGCGCGCGATTGCCGATTATTTGCCGGGGCTGAATTGGGAAACCCTCTGCACCAGCGCTGCGAGCGACAGTTTGACGGTCACGCGGCACGAGCTTGAGCTGACGTATCCCATCCGACGTTTCCTGCGTGTGTACACGGCGGCACTGGTGGGCGAAGGGTCGAGCGGACTGGCGGTCATCGTCAATGACGCCACGGAGTTGCAGCAGAAAACTTTCGAGGTCATCGAAAGCGAACGCGTGGAGGCGCTCACGCTTTTGGCCGCGAGCGTGGCGCATGAGATTGGCAATCCGCTCAACGCGTTGCACATCCATTTGCAGTTGATGGAGCGCGAGGTGAAAAAGCTGAAGGCCACGGACGCAGATGACCCAGACGCACAAGCCAACTTCACTGCGACCGTCAACAAGTTCGATCGCTATCTTGATATCTCCAAGGGCGAAATTAATCGGCTCGATTATATCATCAGCCAATTTCTGCAAGCAATCCGCCCGACGCGCCCGGAGCGCAAGCCGGTTTCGCTTAATGACATTGTGATGGACACCCTCACGGTGCTTGGCCCCGAGATTGAAAACCGCGGGGTGATACTCGAAGAAAACTTTGCCGACGATCTCCCCACCGCCCCACTCGATGCCGCCCAAGTTCAGCAAGCGCTCGTGAACCTCATCAAGAACGCCATCCAAGCAATGACGCACGACGGCACGCTGGCGCTCACCACGCTCGCCGAGGCCGATGGCGTGTGGGTGCACGTGGCCGACACGGGCGGCGGCATTGCGCAGGAAAAAATCAACCGCATCTTTCAGCCCTATTTCACCACCAAAGAAAAAGGCACCGGCCTCGGCTTGATGATTGTGCAACGCATCGTGCGCGAACACGGCGGCCGCATTGAACTCGAAAGCCACACCGGCCAAGGCACCACCTTTCGTTTGTGGTTTCCGCTCACCGAACAACAACCCTTGCGACTGACGGGCGGCGAACCCACTGAACACGATGCTTAAACCTACTGTTTTAATAGTTGATGACGAGAAGCCCACGCGGGAGGGATTACGCGCGGCGTTGGAGGATCGGTACGACGTGTACCTTGCCGAGGATGGCGAGGGCGCAATACGGTTGCTTGAGGGGGATGCGTTTGACGTGTTGCTGACGGATTTGCGTATGCCGGGCGTCGGCGGGCTGGATTTGATTAAGCGCGCGAAGTCGCTGAGCAAGCCGCCGATTTGCATTTTGATGACCGCCTACGGCAGCGAGGAAATGGCCGTGGATGCGATGCGGCAGGGTGCGGATGATTACATCGCCAAGGGGCGGCTGCAGATTGATGAGCTTGAAATGCGCATCGCGCGCGCGTTGCGGGCCAATAAACTGGAGTCAGAAAACCGCGAGCTACGTTCACAGATTGATACCAAGTTTGGCCTCGAAAACATCATCGGCCAATCGCCGGTGATGCAGGAGATTTTTGAAATCGTCCAGCAAGTCGCTCCCGCGCGAGCCAGTGTGCTCGTGCTCGGCGAAAGCGGCACGGGCAAAGAACTCATCGCCAAGGCGATTCACAACCTCAGCCCGCGTGCCAAGCAACCGATGGTCACCGTCCATTGCGCGGCGCTGTCGCCGACGCTTTTGGAGAGCGAATTGTTTGGGCACGAAAAAGGCGCGTTCACCGGCGCGCACGAACGGCGCATTGGTCGCTTTGAACAAGCCAACGGCGGCACGCTGTTCCTCGATGAGGTGGGTGAGATTGATCCCGCCATTCAAGTGAAACTGCTGCGCTTTCTCGGCGAGCGCACCTTCGAACGGGTGGGTTCGAACCAAAGCATCTCCGCCGATGTGCGGCTGATTGCCGCCACCAATCTCAACCTCGAAGAGGCGGTGGC
>JAPKDK010000297.1 GCA_028872645.1 Verrucomicrobiota bacterium | reverse complement strand
AGCACGCCGGTGAATTGCGCGAGCATCGCGAGCCGCGTGAATTCCAACTGCGACGCGCCGAGATAATTCCACGGGAAACCGGTGATCACCCAACCGCGCAAACATTCTAGCGCCACCCATCCCAACGCGCACGAAGCGCCCCAGCCCAGACGTTTGCGAAACGGCAGATCCGCCACCGCTTCGCCGATGGGCTTCTCCAAATTGCCGGGAAACAAATACCAACACAACGCCGCCCACGCCGCCGGATACACAGAGCAATACGAGCTCAACGCCAGCCAACCGGCGATGTTCCCCGGCGCCACCGGTATATAAAGCACCCACGCGAGCGACGTAAAATAATGCGCAAGGCCCGCCACGAACCCCAAGCGAAAGGCCCGCCCCGGCGCGGCCCGCGTGGCGGCGAGCAGCAATGCGGGTGCGAGCCAGGCTGCGGGCAAAAAGGTCACCGGCGGAAACGCGCAGGCCCACGCCAAACCCGCGCCCGCCGCCAGCGCCCAATCGCGCCATTTGTTTCCCCCGCTGTTCACGCTGCGCAGTGTGCCCAAAGCGATGGCCAATTCAAGCGCGGCCTATTCACGCGCATTTTGCTTGCGACAAATTTTATTTGCCGTACCTTCGCGTCACCCAACCAAATGAAACCCACCCGCATTGGCAAAACTACCCTCAAAGCATCTCCACTAGCTTACGGCTGCTGGCGCATCGGCGGCGGTTGGGAAGCGCGTAAGGTGACGGCCAAAGCGCGTGAGACCGGCGTGAAGGCGCTGCTCGCCGCGCAGGAAGCGGGCTACACGCTTTTTGATTTGGCGGATATTTATTGCGAAGGCGTGTCCGAAGAGTTGATGGGGCTCGCACTCAAGCAATCCAAAGCGCTGAAAAAATCTGTGGTCATTACCACTAAATGCGGCATCTGCGTACCCGAAAGCAACGAGCCGCCCCGCTACGATCTCTCAGCCGATTACATTGTGCAGTCATGCGAAAAATCCCTGCAACGGATGGGGATCGACTGCATCGATATTTATCAACTCCACCGGCCAGATTGGCTGATGGATCCCGCCGAGGTGGCCACGGCGTTTGCCAAGTTGAAAAAGGCCGGCAAGGTGAAGCACTTTGGCGTGAGTAATTTTTCCCCCTCGCAAGTAAGTTGTTTGCAAAGCGCGCTGAAGGAACCGCTCGCGGTGAATCAAATTGAAGCGAGCCTTTTGCACCTCGACCCGTTTGAAAACGGCACGCTCGATCAATGCCTCGAACAAGGCATCACGCCGCTGGCGTGGAGCCCGTTGGCAGGAGGCTTTCTCGGCAACGGAAAAAAATCCGTGCTCCCCTCTCAGGAAAATTACAAACCCGCCAAGGTGCGGCGACGGCTGGATTTGATGGCGCGCGATTTTGGCATGAGCCGCGGCGCGGTGGCACTCGCGTGGTTGCTGCGGCATCCGGCGGGGATTATCCCGGTTGTGGGGAGCATCCAGCCCGAACGCATCCGCGAACTCACCGCCGCCACCGAGGTGGAACTCAGCCGCGAGCAGTGGTACGCCCTGCTCACCAGCGCGCTGAAGGAGGATCTCCCCTGACCCTGCCCTCTCCCGCGGCGGCCGGCTTTCAAATGCCGGCCGAGTGGGAACCGCACACCGGAACGTGGCTCACGTGGCCCCGTCGCGAGGGCATCAGCTTTCCGGATATTTACGACCGCATTCCGCCGGTGATTGCCGCGATGGTACGCACGCTGTCGGAAGGCGAAGGTGTTTTCATCAACGTGTGGAATGCCGCGATGGAAACCGAAGCGCGCGCGATTCTAAAAACACACGACGCGCTGAACGCCAACGTGGAATTTTTCCATCATCGCGCTTACGAACCGTGGTGCCGCGATCACGGGCCGGTGTTTGTGAAAAATAAAACTACCCGCGCCGTCATCAATTGGGATTACAACGCGTGGGGCGAAAAATATCCGCCCTTTGATTTAGACAACCAAATCCCTACGCAAATCGCCGCCGCGCGCGGTTTGGAAATGTTCACGCCCAAAATGGTGCTCGAAGGTGGATCCATCGAAGTCAACGGCGCGGGCACATTGCTCACCACCGAAAGTTGCTTACTCAATCCCAACCGTAACCCAAACTTTACACGCGAACAAATCGAGCAACGCCTCCGTGATTTTCTCGGTGTGACAGAAATCATTTGGCTCGGCGAAGGCATTGCCGGCGACGACACCGACGGCCACATCGACGACCTCACGCGATTTGTGGATGAGCAAACCGTGGTGACCGCCATCGAGGAAAATCCCAAAGACGAAAACCACGCCCCGCTCCAAGCCAACCGCCAACGCCTGCGCGAAACCGCCCTGCGCGTCATCGAGCTGCCGATGCCCCCGCCCGTCATTTTCCAAAACCAACGCCTCCCCGCCAGTTACGCGAATTTTTACATCGGCAACCAAGTCGTCCTCCTCCCCACCTTCCGCCACGCAAACGACGCGCGCGCCCAAGCCATTTTGCAAGACAGCTTCCCCACGCGCACAATTGTCCCCCTCAACGCCACCGACCTAATCTGGGGCCTCGGCGCATTCCATTGCCTCACCCAGCAGGAACCGACGTAGAAATGATCCACATCGGTAATCACCTCTATACGGTGTGGGAGGAAACAGATCGTAACCCTTCAATTCAAAAACACGCTTCCCCAATGAAACCCTTGAACTACACAATCCTCCAAGGTTGGCTGGAGGAATAGGCCCGCCGCGCCATCCCACCACAGGTCACGAATGGGCAGTGGAAGATTGACCGCGTGCGGGGTTCCTGCTAAAAACTTCGTCGAACATGTTGAACCGATCCGCACAACTTGGCGTCGTTTTGGAGGTACTTGTACTTTTCGGAGTCGCGGGGGTGTGTCGGGATTAGGATGGATTTCGACGAAGACCCGCGGCTGGTGACGGTCGCGGGTCTTTTTCTTGCGCCAAAGCCAGCCGCCAACAAACATTGTTAATGAGCAAAACAAAGACAAAAAAGACAACGAACGCCAAACCCGCCCGCCGCAAACTCGGCCCGCCGATGAAGGGTTCCGAAATCCTCGTGGCCGCGTTGGAGCGCGAGGGTGTGGATAGCATTTTCGCCTACCCCGGCGGCGCCAGTATGGAGCTGCATCAGGCGCTGACGAAGTCCAGCCAGATTCGCACGTACCTGCCGCGGCACGAACAAGGCGGCGCGTTTGCCGCAGGCGGTTATGGCCGTGCCACCGGACGCGCGGGCGTGTGTATGGCCACCAGCGGCCCCGGCGCAACAAACCTCGTCACCGGCCTTGCGGATGCGTGGATGGATAGTGTTCCGCTCATTGCCCTCACCGGCCAAGTGCCGCAGGCGATGATTGGCAAAGGCGCGT
>JAPKDK010000296.1 GCA_028872645.1 Verrucomicrobiota bacterium | reverse complement strand
GTTAAGCAGACTGGTCAAGAACGTGCTCCATCACTTCAAGGTGACGCCGAAGAAACAACCATGAACCTCAAAATGGGAGCTTCGCTAATCCTGATTTCATGAACAACTCAAACGATTCCAAGCGCGGCCTGTATCGCCGCGATCTACTCAAAGGCGCGGCGGCAGCCAGCCTGGGTATAGCGACCGGAGCTTTCGCAGCGCCGAAAGACTCTGGGAAACCTTCCAAGTCACCGAAGAGTGATTTGATCCAACGGGAAAATGCCAAGCTCGGCACTCGTGACTGGCTGCTCACCAAGACGCGCACTGTGCCCGGGAAGATCAATAACATCCTACTCAACGGGCGCAGTCAGGTGATTGAAGGCTACTGCTTCGCCAACAGCGTGCGGGCCGGGGAGAAGTTGCAGATCATGGTGAGCACTAATCCGGTGTCCACCTTCAAGTTGGAGATCTTCCGAACGGGATACTACAACGGTGACGGCGCGCGCCTAATGCGTACCTTTGAGTCGCTCGAAGGCAAAATCCAGCCCGATCCTCCTGTGGGTGAAAACTATGTGCGCGAATGCCAATGGGAGCCTTCTGTCGAGATTGAGATTCCTGAGGATTGGCTCAGCGGGGTTTACCTCGGTAAGCTCACCGCCGAGAAGGAAAACATCCAGAGTTACGTCATCTTCATCGTACGCGACGACCGCCCCTGCGATCTGCTCTTTCAGTGCAGCGACCTGACCTGGTCCGCCTACAACCGCTGGCCCGCTGATTACTCGATTTACACAAGGCATGGAGGGCGGTCCAGCACCAGCGTCCCCAGCGGGACGGTGAGCTTCGATCGGCCCTACGGCTTGTTCACCCATCCCGTGAACAAGCTTAAGAAATCAGGAGGGTCCGGGGAATACCTGCCCTGGGAATTCCCCATGTCCTTTTGGCTGGAGCAACACGGTTACGATGTTTCCTACATCTCCAACATCGACACCCACACCGATCCAGACGGCTTGCTGCGCACCAAAGGGTTCATCTCAGTGGGACATGACGAGTACTGGACCTTGGACATGTACAACAACGTCATGAAAGCGCGTGATGAAGGGGTCAGCCTTTCCTTCTTTGGTGGCAATTCCGTTCTCTGTGTTGTTCCGATGCTGCCCTCCAGCAACGGGACGCCCAACCGGGCCACGCGGCGCGAAGGCTTTTTCCTCCCGGTGTCGGGGAAAATTCCGGAAGCGGTCAAACGAAAGATGGTCAACCAGGAGGGCTTCGAGCCGAACATGGGACCGGATGGCGCCCGCCTGATGGGGGCACGACTCGACACAAGTGGTAAAGGTGGTGGCGGTGGCAGAGGCTCTGGGGATTGGACCTGCGCCCTGCCGGATCACTGGCTCTTCGCAGGAACCGGAATGAAGAAGGGGGATTCGGTCAAAGGCCTCGTTGGTTGGGAGTGGCACGGTGCGCCGGCGATGGACCTGCCGGGATTGAATGTCGTCGCGGAAGGAACACCCTTCATCAACGGCAAAGAAATGGGGCGTTATACCTCAACGCTCTACGATGGCCCCAAGGGCAACGTCGTCTTCAACGCCGCCACCATTTGGTGGGCCAACGGTCTGTCCAGCCCCCCGGGGCATGTCAATCCATCAAGGCACGGGGTGACTCAACAAGGCCCGGACAAGCGCGTTCAGAAAATTACCCACAACCTGTTTCAACGGATCATCTCCTGATGCATTTGACTCCTATAAAAACAAAGAAACAAAGAACGATACTCGTTCTGTCAGTTTTGCTGTTTTGGGTAATGGGCGCCAACAGCGAAGGGAAAGGTGCCGCCCGCCAGAACGGAAAACCGAATGTATTATTCATCGCCATCGATGATCTGAATGACTGGACTGGTATGCTGAAGGGTAACCCACAGGCCAAAACGCCGCACATGGATCGCCTGGCTTCCAAAGGGATGGTCTTCAAGAATGCGCATTGCGCGGCTCCGGCTTGCGGTCCTTCCAGGTCTGCTATTATGAGCGGGATCAGGCCGTCGACTTCAGGTAACTACATCAATAAAAGTTCGTTTATACATAACCCGATACTGAACAACTCGGTTCTACTGCCTGAGTTTTTTCAGCAAAATGGCTACTATGTTGCCGGTGCCGGAAAACTTTTCCATGGCTACCACTTCAATGAGGAAGTGAAAGGGCGAGGCTTTGATGAGTATTTCCCGAGCAAAACGCAGGACCTTCCTTCCTTCGCGGGACTCAAATTTTCCGCCAAGTTGCCCATGAACGGGTGGGGAAGGCAGGCGGATTGGGGGCCATGCCTCCCGGGCGTAACGGTGGACGACCACCCCGATGGCAAGACCGCCAACTGGGCGACGAAGAAACTGCGCGACGAAGAACTGCAGGAGCCCTTCTTTCTGGGAGCCGGCATCTTTATGCCTCATCTGCCCAACTACGCGCCTCAGGAATACTTTGATCGATTTCCTCTGGAGGAAATCAAGCTTCCGGAAGGTTTCCGTGAAGATGACCTGGATGATGTGCCTGCGGCTCATGCCAAGATGGCTCACAATCCGTGGTTGAAGAGAATCAGGGCGATGAATCAATGGAAGCCGGCGATCCAGGCCTACCTGGCGTGCACCTCTATGGTGGACGACCTTATTGGCCAGATCATTGGCACGCTTGAGAATTCCAAGTATGCCGACAACACGATTATCGTGCTGTGGAGCGACCACGGCTTCCAGCTTGGCGAAAAAGGGCGTTGGGGAAAGTACTCCCTCTGGGAGCGGGCCACGCGGGTCAACCTTCTCTGGGTGGCGCCAGAGGTGACGAAGTCTGGAACAGTTACAGACAAGCCGGCGAACCTGTTGGACATCTATCCTACCTTGGCCTCATTGACCGGACTCGAGCCTCCGGAAGGACAGCTGGAAGGCAACGATCTCTCGGTATTGATGAAGAACCCGGAGGCCGCTTGGGATGAGACGACGGTAACCACTTTCGGCTACAAGAACTACGGCGTTCGTTCCGAGCGGTACCGGTACATTATCTACGAAGACGGAACCGAAGAACTGTACGATCATACGAAGGACAAGTGGGAATGGGACAACCTCGCGGGCAATTCGGATTACGCGGAAGTGATGGAGAAACTGCGCAAAGAGATTCCCTCTCATCATGAACCCTCTGGCGTTACGTATAGTCCGTCGAGTTGGCAGCCTCCCGGACTGCGTTGGTAGCCGCATACAGAAGAACATCACACAAATTAAATTCTTGAAACTACTCAGCCGCCATCTTGCTTTTCATCGTTTGCGCTGCTTCTTCGACAATGTCCGCAGTCGCCGCCGATCAAACGGTTTCTTGGGTAGGTTATTACGGAGTAAAATAGTCGATCTTCGGCGGGCTTTTGT
>JAPKDK010000032.1 GCA_028872645.1 Verrucomicrobiota bacterium | reverse complement strand
AGATATTTGTAGAGGTACGATTCCTCCGGCAGATACCCAATCCGCTCTTTGGTTTTCACGTCACGCGGACTTTGGCCGAACATGTCGATGAACCCTTTGGTGGGATTGAGCAGGCCGAGCATCATTTTGATGGTGGTGGATTTGCCGGAACCATTGGGACCGAGCAAGCCGAACACCTCGCCCGTGCGCACTTCGAAACTCACACCGTTCACCGCTCGCGCCTTAGGGCGTCCCCAGAAATCGCGGAATACTTTGACCAAATTGTCCACACGCACGATGACCTCGCCTTGGGCTTCCTGAGTCTCATCTTGAGTTTGTGTTTCAACCATAAGCCGGGAAATAATCAGGCCACCTCAACCGCCAATTCGGGTTCGACCGAGGCTGTTTGGGCTCCTTGAGATTCGGAATCTTGTGTCCCCTCTTCCTCGAAAGGAACAAACTCTTCGCCCTCACGCACAAGGCGCGCGCTATTGAACACGACTATCAAAGAGCCGGCCACATTGAGCAGGGCTGCCAGAACAGGGGTAATGTAATTCAGCGTGGCCAGGACCAGGCCGATGATCACAAACAGGATCCCAAAAATAAAATTTTGGTTAATCACACTGCGCGTCATGCGCGAGAGATGTACCAGAAAAGGCAACCGTCGCAGATCATTATTCATCAGTGCGATGGTAGCGCTTTGAATGGCCACATCGCTGCCGGCCGCGCCCATGGCAATGCCGATGTCGCCGGCCTTAAGCGCCGGAGCATCATTCACGCCATCGCCCACAAACGCCACCTTGTAGCCTATAGCGCGGATGTCTTGAATGTACTCCACCTTTTGGCCGGGCAAACATTCCGCGCGTACTTCTTCGCAGCCCACCTCAGCGGCCACCCGTTCAGCCACTGGGGTGCGGTCACCGGACACAATAGCGATGCGGCGCACGCCTTCATTCCGTAATTCCTCCAGCGACTCTGCCGCCTCGGGGCGAATCTCATCGGTCATACCCACCCAGCCAATGAATTCCCCGTTGCGGCTCACAAACACGAGACTGAAACCGGCGGCTTCATCGATATCCACCGAGCCCTTGAGATCGCCGGTCACATCATTTTCCGTCAGCCACATTTCGCGGCCCACCATAATCTTGTCGCCATCCACCGTGGCCCGCACCCCTTTGCCTGCGATTTCCTTAAAATCCGTAGGCTCGGACAGTTCCAACCCCGCAGTTGCCGCCAGCGTGCCAATGGCTTTGGCGGTTGGATGATTGCTGTATTGCTCCGCCGTGGCGGTGGCCAGTAACAGCTCAGCGGGTTTCACGCCGGCCACCGGCGCCAGTCGGCTGACCGTAAGGGTGCCGGTGGTGATGGTGCCAGTTTTGTCGAATACAAAAGCGTTAATGCGCGCCGCCAATTCAATATCGCTCACCTGCTTGATAAGGATACCCAAACGCGAGGCAGTAGCCACTGCGGCCACCATAGCGGTCGGGGTGGCGAGGATGAAGGCGACGGGGCTGGACACGATGAAGACGGAAATGACACGGTTGAGATCCTGCGTGAACGCCCAAACCAACGCGCCGATCACCAACACCAGCGGCGTGTAAAAGCCCATGTACTGATCCACGATCTTCATGAGCTGCGTTTTGGATTGTGCGGCCTGCAAGATTAATTCCCGTACGCGGCCAAATTCAGTTTGCTCGCCCACCTTGGTGACCTCCACCTCCAACATGCCGTCGAGGTTGATTGTGCCTTGGAAAACATTGTCGCCGGGTTTCTTGTCCACCGGCAGCGATTCGCCGGTGATGTTGGCCTGATTGATGGAGCCGGCGCCAACAAGAATCTCGCCATCAGCGGGCACGTTGTCGCCGGGGCGTACGCGGATGCGGTCTCCCACGGCGAGATCCACTGCAGCCACTTCCTCCTCGGTGCCATCGGAGAGGCGAATGGCCCGGGTGGGGGTCAGCTTGATGAGGCGACGAATGGCTTCCTTGGCTCCGGAGGCTGTTCGGCTCTCAATCATTTCGCCGAGCAACATAAAGAAGGCCACGAGACCCGCGGCGTGATATTCGCCCGATGAAAACGTGGCCAACACAGCGATAGCCACCAGCTCGTTGGTGGTGAGCAGACCTTGGCGAAGATCGTGAATGGTGGTGCGAAAGATTCGAATGCCCAGGATAAACGCGCCGACCATGGCACTGAGGTCACCCACACTGGATTCCGAGCCGAGAAACCAATCAGCAACAAAGCCGTTGATGACAAACAGAATGCCGACGAAAATATACTTCACCGTGGTGGCGGCCTGTTTGGCCTTGGCATCCTCAGCTGCTTCAAGTTGTTGGGTGTCGTCGTTTGACATGGTTTAAACTTACCCTCCGGGCGGTGTGGGAGGCGGGCCTTGGCCCTGTCCGCTCAAGGAGTTGAAAGGTAATTTCTTCTTGGGTTCGGGCGGCTTGGGGTTGATGAGAAGATGCACTTTTTGCCGGGGACCGTTGCGATTGGAAATCACATAGATTTTCAAATCGGACTCCGTCATCAGCCGGTTGAACACCTCAAAATAAAGTCGATGAATCCCGTGCCTACGTTCCGTTGAAGAACGGACTTGCTCGTTCTCATTCTCTCCGCCGTAAATACTGTAGAATCTTTGACGAAGCGCCTCCACTTCGCGCATGGTGGTGGTGGCTTGTCCCTTGGCTTGGCTTAAAATGACGGCAACTTCCCCGGTTTGGTTGGTACTGCCATCACCCTTTATGGACTCGATAACCTGATTATGTGAGTTTTTGGCCTGTTGTTTGATTTCGTTCGCTTTTTTTGAAGAGCTGCTTTTCTCTTTATATGCGTTACGAATCATAAATGGCAGTTCCACATCGCCTTGCCGGATATACACACGATTAATCGTCACGCCTAAACCGTAATTCTTCACCAATTTTTTCGTTCGCTTCTCCACTTTTGTGATGAAGTCCTTCAGCTTGGACTGATATAGATCCGCCATCGTGACTTCAAACGCCTCATGGGTAATGGCGCTTTCAAATAATGTACTGAGAACTTTCTCAGGTTGAGCGAAGTTAAAGGCAAAGGCCTTGGGATCCTTGATCACAAAATTTAATGTGGCTTCCAAATGAAGAATAAGTCCATCACGGGTCAACACATAACCATCCTTTTCAGCGTCCAGCGGATGATTATCCAAGTTGTCTCCGATCTCAATCCGACCCACGGGAGAGTACTTGAAAAACTTTGTAGTGATGGGCCTTACCCGCTCGATGGTCACGCGTTCTTCCAACGGATAGGGCCAGGCAAACCGAATGCCTGATTTGAACACATCCTCTGGAGTAATCTCACGCGCCTTGCCAAAGCGCAGAATAATCACGCCCTCTTTCTTGCCTTCCACCGTGCCGGTGTTCGAGAAAATCAGATATACCACCAGCACGGCGATCACCAACTTGAGAATGGTGAAGCTGCTTTGCAGTGCCTCATCCATCGCCCGCGAGACGGCTTCAGCCCCCAAATCGAGGTCGGCCGGTTCTCTGGATTTATTCTCCGGTTCGTTCATTGTTGAGGGGCTCTTTCACTTCCCGAATTATCTGGAAGCGTGGTTTCCTCGAATAGAAATTTTCCACGCAACGGTTGCAGGAAGGGGAAATTCTCGTCAAGAAAGAGGGTCGTCTCCTTTTTCAGAACGGCTTCCATTGCGTTGAGCTCGATGAGGAAGGCTGCCAGATCGGCGTCTTTTTCCTCTAACTCAGAAAAAATCTTCGCCTCGTCAGCACTGGCCTTGGCGGCGATAATATCCGCCTGTGCTTTGGCTTCCTTGAGCGCGCTCATCCTGGCGTTTTCGGCGGATGTGCGAATACGCATCGCTTCGTCCTGAGCATTCTTCATGTCAGTAGCTGCTTCATCGTTCCATTGGGTTACCATGGAATTCAGAGTCACTTGGACACTGTGTTCGGTGATGCCTACCCGACGGATACCCACAAACATCAGCTCAACCCCCATTTCCCTTGCCTTGGATTCCACGTTCTTAAAAATAGCCAATTCCAGATCCTCGAATGTGTGCCCATTCTTTTGCTCCCCGTTCTGCTCCTTTTCCCCATCATGAAGGGTCTTGGCGGTGACAATCAGATCTTCTTTATTGCCGAATACGGACGTCACCGCACCGTCGAGTGACTGTCGTAAAATAGCCTCCACGGAAGACCGACGGGCGGCGGCGGAATTGCCTGTTGCTTTCTCAATAAAAGTCTTGGGATTGTTCTCTATGCGCCAGCCCAAGTAAGGCTGCACCACCAGGCTGCTGTCACCCGTGCTGATTTGGCCGTACTGTGTGGTTAATAAATGGATGCGCTGGTCGAAGGTGTAAACCTCTTGAATAGGCCAGGGCCAACGGAGTTTCAGTCCGGATTCCTGAATGGCGTCGCCGCGCTTGCCGAATGTTTCCACGAACACAACCTGATCCTGCCGCACCTGAAAGGTGAACATATACGAGCCAAAGATCAGCAGTAGCAGCGCAAAGATGATTATATTAACAATTTTTTTCATAGTGCAATTTTGAGGTTATTTATTTCCACCGGCGGGCGGCACTTTCACATCCAGCATTCCGCGCCGGATGGTTTCCTTAAGGTCAATGTCAGCTGAAATATCAGCATTTTTAACGGCCACGATATATTTCCGAGTATCCACCAGAGAACGCTTCACTGCCCGAGTATACAACCACAGAGAAAACAACCGCGGAGCGCGGTGGAAGGGTTCGTTTTGTTGGCGACTTAATTCCAATCGGGACTTAGCCACGATAAGTTTTACTTCGGCATCACTTATCGCGGTGTCGAGAATAGTCTGCACCTGGTTGGATTGCATGGATTGCTCGCGGCGCGCGGCGTTTCTGGCGAGTGCCTTGCCGGTCTCCTGCGTGATGTTGGCCATAATGGCCCGCTCAAATACCGCGGCCACTGGAGACATCTGCATGGTTTCCTTCTTATTTGGGTCTCCACCCATATCCTCCTTCATGCCCTGCATCATCATGGGAGATTCGGCCGGTGGTCGCAGATCTGCCATGCCCACAAACAGGATTTCCACACCGAGCTCGTAGGCATTGGTCAATTCCTGTAGTTCCCGTTTCACATCCTCCATCGCCTGATTGCGGCCAGTCCGCATCAGTGTTTTCATGTCCTTGCTGATGAAATAGCGTGACACCACGCGATGCGCCAATTCTTTGATCACCGCCTCCGGATCGGAATAGCGAAGCCAGCCGTCCTCCAAACCCTTGCGGTTTTCTTTGGAGTTTTCATAAATCTGATAATGGACGGGGATGCTAGGCACAATGACGTTTTCATCCACATCCGTTTTTCCGCTTCCGGTGGGAAAAAATATTTTCCCTTTTCCGACGCCGTTGTGATTTCCGTTCAGTTCACTGTCGTAATTCTTGCCGCTGGGTTTAAGCCAAAGGCGCGCTCGGTTTACAACGTCAGGGTCATCATCCGCCTCCAAGCCCACATAAAAGCTGTGGACCTGGTTGGGATGGAAACGCTCCACCTCGGCGAGGGGCCAGGGCAATTTAAAATGAATCCCCGAACCCAGCCACTGGCTCGAGCTACTGCTGTTCAACAGGTTTTGCAAACGTCCACGCTCGGATGGCCCGAGGGTCACCACGCTGGTGGACAGCCAGAAAATAATGATCTGAATTCCAACCAGCACGCCCAAACGTTCGCGTAAAAATTGATATCCCCAGGTTTCGGAAACTTTGAACCCAAACTGATAGTCAAGCACTTTGCCGGCCGTGGTAAACAAGTTCTCCGGCTTGGCGATTAACCCGATCAGCCGACTCCGATAAAGCAAACGCCCCTCGCGCCCGGATACTCTCGGGCGATAAATCTCAAAGATCATGCTCAGCAGATTTTCCACCGCCAACGCCGCCATCAGGCAGGTTAACACAATCCCCACCCAGAGATCCGCACGTTGCTCCTTGAAACTCACGGCCAAAACCGCCGCCAACACGATGAACAAATAAGCGGTAAATAGAATGAAATCTGAACTGGGCTGCAACAGTCGGTCGCGCTGCAGGCGCGCCAGGTTGGAGGCAAACTGTCCGCGCATGAAAAGAATCACCGCCAAAAGTGCCGCCCCGGCTAGACCAAGATACTGGTGCTCCACCAGTACCGGCACCGTTTGGGATTTCAACCCCTCCAACACCATCGAAATTTTTACGAAACCGAGATAATACACGCCCCCCAATTGCATCCCCAACATCACCACAGCCACAACGGGCACTAACCATCGTTCAAATTGTTCGCGCGACCGTTTGGCGGGCAACACTTCGCCCTGCTCGAACAAGGCATCACCACCACGCCCAGCTTTGATGGCATCCATTTCCAGTGCCTCCATTCCCTCGCGGTCGGTGAGGTCCATGTGCAACAGCCCCACCAAACTCACCAACAGGCAGAGGACCAGAAAGAATGATACAGCCAAGGCCATGGTGGAGGTGGTTTTCCAGGCCACAACGCCCGTGAGCACCACTGCTCCAAAGCTGATGGCCACATTCCACAGTCCGCCGGATTTATTGGTTTTTTCCATGTCAGGCTAATTCCCGGTTCTCAAAAAGCATTAGGGCGCCCGAGAGCATCACGCCAATATACACTGCCACATAAACAAACGCTGTGAAAATGTACTTCCAAGGCACTCGGCCCTCGCGGTAACTCACGTCCGCACGCTTCCGAACTTTAACACTCTTGGTTGCATCCACTCGGTCGCCGGTTTTGCCGGCCTCGACCTTGGCCGTTTCCAGTGCCCGACGGCTGGACAACTCTTCGGCCTCCACACCCACGGAATCGGAAAGCCAGAAAAGCTGCCAGTTTGGCACCAAAACGTAAAGTATTTTCGCCCAGACAGCGCCTCGTGCCACGGTTACCTCCTCATCCACCGAGGCATCGAGCTTGGTGAGTGTGCCCCGTTCGGGCATGATCCACAGGGCCAAATGGCCGGGCACCACCTTGGTGGTCACCTGATCGTCCAGAATGCGAAACTCGATAAGTAGTTCTTTTTTCGTTTCATCCTGTTCCAATTCGGCACTTTGGCTGTTGATTTTCTCCCGAATTTGACCAGCCAGCTTGAGTTCCATTGAATTGCCGGGGAATTCTCCGGGCAACAATTGGCGGCCAATTTGAATCATCTTGCGCTCGAGCGGCTCATTCCAACGGAGTTTGAGCAGTCTATCTAACTTCGTCTTGATCTCCTCATACCCGATCTTTATCTGGCCGTCTTCTGTCCGAACATCCAGCGTGAGCACCCCGGCGACCAATTGTTTGTCCTCGGGTGTGGCCGGGCCGTTCACGTTCATTTTCACCATGAATTCCATGTCTGCCAACCGACGCACCCCACGGGGTTTGAGCCGGAACACAGCATGAGTGCCAGCCTGATTACCCGGGGGATTCCAAATCACATATTCGCCCGAATGGATCATTCCCCCTCCCTCAGCCGTTCGGCCTAGCAGGTAGTCAGACATGAGCCCCAATAAAAACACCCCTGAGCATATCGACATGGTGGGCAACCACGAAAGCCGGGTGGAACATAACAACGCAAGCGCCGAGAGCAGCCACAAAGCAAAAAGGATGAGCAGGCCAAGCTGAATCATGCCCCAATCCACTCCGGCCGCAAAACCGTCTTTCTCTTCGGCCCCCAAAGCTTCCCCCCTCGAATCTGTGCCGGCCGCGTCGGTGAAAACCCAAATATCCATGAATCCGGCACTCATATCTTCGCCCGAATCCATCACCCACCAGGCACGCTGTTTATCCATCGCGCACACGGTAAGGAAGCCCAGAGTAAGCATCACCGTCAGCAAGGTCACGCAGGTGGGGACAAACGGTTTGCGCAAAAAATAATTCAGGAACCCGGCAGCCACATAGGCTGCGGCCATAAAGCCAAGGATAGTGAGCACCCCTATAATGTCCGGATTTCCATAGGCATCGTAGCCCATTCGGCTGGCGAGCAACACGGCAAGGAGGTTCAGGTAAGTGCCCACTGTCAGCGCGCCGGCCACGCCAAGAAATTTGCCCGCCACAAAATGCATGCGGCCCACCGGCTTGGAAAGTACGACCATGGCCGTGCCCGAGGAGATTTCCTTCGCCAATGAAGTCGAGGCGCAAATGACCGCCGCAAACAAACCCGAAAGCAGCATCACAGTCAGCGCGCCGTCTTTCACCATTTTTACGTCAAAATTTACGACGTCGATTCCCGTGCCGCCAAAACCAAAATACGGCGTGGCCGCCAGCAGCAGACACACGATCACGGAGAGAGTGAACAGCAGCAAAAACACAGGCTGCCGGATCAACTCCATGAAGGCATTGAACGCAATTATTGGTATTTGCCGCATAAGCCAAGCCAAACGGGCCACGCATCATAGGGAAACCAAGCCCGATTGCAATCCGAAACCACGCTTGTCTTGCGGCTTGATTTTTGGGCATTTTTCGGACAAACTCTCCGTCCAGTCGCATTGCGACGGACAAGGAGGAACTGTGCCAACTGCCATTATCAAACTGGTGGCCCAAAAGGGCGATCAGTTGCTAGTCTCGTATGACCTCGTCCCGGGCGAATTCCAAATCGGCCGCGATCCCGCGTGCCCTATCACCCTCGACAGCCCGGAAGTCTCCCGCCAACACGCCCAGCTCACCGTCACGCCCGATCGCTGCGTACTCGAGGATATCGGCGGCAAATTCGGCACCCTCATCGATGGTCGCCAAATCGCCGGGCCCGTCACCGTCCAACCCGGTCAATCGTTTTCCATCGGCAAACTCACCGTCACTCTCCACGCAATCACCGCCGCCGTCACGCCCCCCGCCACCCTGCCTGATCGCTACGAACGCGTCCGTTATCTCGCCAAGGGCGGTATGGGCGAAATCCATCTCGCGCACGACCGCCAACTCCAACGCCACGTCGCCCTCAAATTAATGACCCCCGCAGTGGCGGCCTCCGCCAGCCTTGCCCGGCGATTCACGCAGGAAGCCCTCGTGCTGGGCCGGCTCGATCATCCCCACATCGTCCCCATTCACGACCTCGGCGTGGACGCCGACGGCCAAAACTATTACGCCATGAAATACGTCCGGGGCACCACGCTCAAGGACGTTCTCAACGGCCTGCGCCAGGGGCAATCCAACGTGGTCGACCGCTACCCGCTCCATCAGCTGCTGCGCATTTACCAAAAAATTTGTGATGCCGTCGCCTACGCCCACGCCAAAGGCATCATCCATCGCGACCTCAAGCCCGCCAACATCATGCTCGGCGAATACGGCGAAGTCTTCGTCATGGACTGGGGCCTCGCCAAAATAATCAATCAAGACGAAGAACTCCTGCCGCAATCCGATGAAAGCACCGAAGGTGGCACCCGCTACGGAACCGTCATGGGCACTCCTGGGTTTATGGCCCCCGAGCAAGCCGAAGGACGGCTCGAGGCCATCAACCAACGCACCGACATCTATTCTTTAGGTTCAATTTTATATAACATTCTCACCCTTCGCGCACCCTTCGCCGGCGGTGGAGCCGAGGTGTTGGAAAAAGTCAAGGCCGGCCAAATCACCGCGCCCGCCAAACTCGCTAATGAACCCAACGCTGCGGTGCTCGTCCACTGCCCCGAACGCCGCGTGCCCGACGCGCTGGCCGCCGTAGCGATGGAGGCACTGCAACGTAACGCCGCCAAACGCTATCCCGCCGTGGAAGCCCTTCAACGCGATGTGGCCGCATGGCAATCGGGCTACGCCCCGCGCGCCGAACACGCGGGGCGCCTGCGCCAGTTCCACCTGTCCATTCGCCGCAACGGCTCGCTCGCCGCCGCGGCGAGCATTATCGTGCTGCTCGGCATCGGACTGGGTTGGCAACATTTGCGCCACGACGAATCCCGCCGTGAAGACATCGCCCGCCTCCAACGCTCCGCCCCCATTTGCCATAAACAGGCCGGCGACCTCATCGCCCAAGGAAATTTCCCCGGCGCCCTTGCCACCGCCCGGTTGGCGCATGAGCTGGATCCCAAACCCGCCCACACCCATCGCCTCGCGCGCGTGCACCTCGCCATCATGCAACCGGCCAAGGCCAAGGAGGTTTTGGAATCCATGGACGAGCCGCATCCCTTCGGCGCGCGCGCACTGAAATTGTGTGACCAATTGATTCAAGATTTCGGTAAGGGCGCCTTGCCTCTGCACGCCATGAGCCGCGTGCACCAATGGCAAGCCCACCAACGCCTCGGCCCCGATGCCCACCACACCGCCGCGTTGATGGAACGTGAAAAGCTCGCCGTGTGGCACCGCGGCACTGCCGCTATGAAACAAATCGGCCTCTCCGGCCGTTTGCAACGCGATGCGTTCGGGTATTTAAAGATCAATCTTTCCGGGACTCAAACGCGCGACCTTAAGCCTTTTACCGGGCTACCGGTCAGCTCGCTCAACCTTTGGCGCACACGCGTGGACGATCTCCTCCCCGTGGCCGGCATGCCTCTACACGAGCTATACCTCGCCTACACCGCCGTAAAAGATCTCACCCCGCTCGCGGGTCGCCCGCTCCAATCGCTCACCATTGCCTTCGCGCCGGTGAGCGATCTGAAACCGCTGGCCGGTATGCCGCTGGTCTACCTCCACCTCAGCGGCACCCAAGCGGAATCACTCGAGCCACTCAAAGGAATGCCGCTGCGCACGCTGCATTTGGATCGCACGCCGGTGGCTGACCTCAAGCCGCTGGCCGGACTGCCGATCAAAGAATTACGGCTCGATGGCTGCGTTAAACTGCGCGACCTCACCCCGCTATCGCAATGCACAAACCTCGAAGTGCTGGTGCTGCCGCGCGAACATGGCGACATTGGATTCCTCCGCAACCTGCCCAAGCTCAAACGGCTCTCATATCATTTTGATCGGGATTCTTCGAAGATGGAAACCGTGGACCAGTTTTTCCGCACCCGCTCCATGGCGGCTCGGCGTTAACTCGCCTTAGGCGCGGGCAATGGCTTGAAGGTTTTAATTCTTTTCTGTGCGGCGGCTTTTTCTTTGTTCGAAAGTTCCAGAGAGTCCCGTGCCTTGGCGGCATTTTTCACTTTTTGTTCTGCCGCCATCGAAAACCATACATACGCCTCCGCCTTATCCTTCTTCAACCCCGTGCCTTCGGCCAATGCCTGGCCCAATTCGAATTGCGCCGCGCCATTGCCATATTCCGCCAGAGCCATGGCCTTGCGGAGTGTCTGTGCTTTGGGAGCCAAAAATTTTACGGCGGTATTTGGAATGTCAAACACCTCGTCCGGCGTTAATTCGGTGGAGGCGATGGCTTGCAACTGGTCGAGGGTTGCAACCTGCTTGGGGTCGGTCATAGATTGGCGGGCCACAACAAACCAGTAGTAGGCTTGAGCCGGATCGCGGGGCGTGCCTTCGCCTTTGGCGCACATCACACCCCAGTCAATCTGCGCGGAGGGATTGCCCAACCGGGCGGAGAGACTCCAAAAACGTCCCGCGCGCACGGAATCCTTTTTCACTCCACGTCCCAGAGCAAACATGCCGCCCAGACGATGAGCAGCTTCTGGCGAGCCCAACCGGATGGCACGGAGGTACCACGCAACTGTTTGAGCAGAATCCACCGGAAGCCCCGCGCCGGTTTCGTGGCGGCGAGCCAGTTCCAGCTGCGCATCGATCTCACCTTTTTTGGCGCGGGCAGTTAACACATCCATGTCCGGCAACTCCTTGGGACTCTGCTCCGCCAACCGTTCCAACACAGTCCGCGCGCGTTGAGAATCCACGGGATGCTTCAAGGCGGCAGCTTTCATCAGCCATTGTTTGCCTGCCTTCAGATTTTGCCGCCGACCGCGTCCCTGCAATTCCAACGTGGCAAGATGAATCATTGCCGGCCCGTACCCCGCCTTGGCAGCAAGGGTGAACCAGCGACCGGCCTCGGTGGGATTAGCCGTGAACCCCTGCCCGGCAAGATACGCGCTGGCCAAATCGGCCTGAGCCTTGATGTTGCCCTGCTTTGCGGCTTTGGAAAACCACTGCGCGGCGGCGGCGGCATCCTGTTCCACCCCTACCCCACGCGCGAAAAGAATGCCAAGCTTGCCCTGTGCATCGGCCAAACCACCCTCGGCTTCCTTGGTTAGCGCCGGCAAACATTTTTTAAAAAGAGCCAACCCCGCCTGAGCATCGCGTGGGCCGGCTTCGCCGAGCAGATGCATGGAAGCAAGCCGGTATTGGGCACGGGCATGGCCCTGATCAGCCGCCTGGGTAGCCCAACGACGGGAGGCATCCAGATCGCGTGCCACGCCCCGGGCTTCATATAAAAGTTCACTCAATTGATACTGCGCCCCTGCCTCGCCAGCGGCAGCTTGTTTACGAAGGGCCGGAAAATCAACAGCAGGCACGTTGACTGTCACCGCCAACAAAAGGATAAAGCCAACGACGCGCATGGGTCAGTCTTTTTTCGAATTAACCGGATCAAACTTCCGGGCAAGTCGTTTCGCCGCAATAATCTGATCGTTTTTCATGTTTTGGCTGATTGAATCCCGTTCCGCACCCGCAAGCGCATGGCCCGCATTCTTTGCAATCGTCAACCATTTATAAGCCTGCACTCGGTCAGTAGTGCCATCGATCCCCTTGAAGTGCAATTGGCCCAACTGAAATTGTGCTTCTGGATCACCGGCATTAGCTTTGATGAGGAGTGCCTTTGCATCAGCAGGCTCTGCTTGGCCGGGGCGGAAGAGGTTCACGGGCTTAAATTTAAGGGCACGCGCATGCGCGGCTTGCATTTGTGCTTTATTCAAATTGGCGGCCACCGTTTGCTTGAATTCTCCCAGTCTCTGTTTCTCTGAAGCCAAGCCGTTCCTTTTCTGAGGATTCGCAAGAGCATACGTCATTTCGCCGATCAGGAGCCATTCGTAGCCCTTCTCGGAGTCGCGCTTCAGGCCACTGCCGTCGTGATGCATCCTGCCCAAAGCAATTTGGGCTCTCATCTTCCCCTGCCGGGCAGCGAGGGTCATCCACTTGAGGGCTTCGGAATGATCCACCCCATTTTTCCCGTAGCCTTTAAGGTGGAAATACCCGAGGCTGACTTGGGAGGGGGGGTATCCCTGACGAGAGGCATTAAGAAAACAAGCACCGGCCTTTGCCAGATCCTGTTCTACACCATCTCCGTTGATGTAGTAGATGCCCAGCTTATGAACCGCGCTCATATCACCCTTATCCGCAAGCTGCTTTAAAATCCGGAGAACCCTAGCCGTGTCTTTCTTCACCGTTCCGCCTTGCTCGAACAATTGTACTAGCTCCCACATTGCCAGTTTATGATTCTGTTTTGCGGCACGCTCAAACCATTCGATTGCCTGAGCTGAGCTGATTGGAGTTCCGAGTCCATTGTTGTAAATGATGGCCAGTGCGTATTCGGCTTTTACATTATTTTTCTGCGCAGACATCGTAAATAATTTCCGAGCCTCGACATACAAATTATCAGCGACTTGCCCGGCTTCCTCTGCGAGTACACGCAATTCCTCTGCTCGAGCATTGTTTAAGGCAGCGGCTTGCTTTAGCAACTTCTGGCGCTCTGAAGAATGTCGGTTCGCGTCTTTTAATTTAATTTCACCCAGTGTGTAAGCTGCCAATTCATTGCCATTCTGGGCAAGCCAGTTGAACAATTCCATGCGAGTGGATCTATGGATGCGCAGGTCGCAACCCAGGAGCCCCATGAATTCGTTGCGAGTCACAGGGGTAGAAATAGGCTTAAAGTCATTAACCCTTCGCAACACATTCAGACTCTGGTCGGGTGTGAGCTGGGCCTGGAGGGATTGTTTGAGTCCGAAGGCGGCCTTATTCAGGCTTGTTTGTCGCTCCATCAAGGTGAGCCAAAACGAGGCCTGCTCGAGATTTTTCTCGACCACTTTACCTTCCAGATAAAACCAAGCCAAAATAAACTGCGCCTGTCCGTGCCCTTGGTTTGCGGCGCGCTTAATCCACTTTAATGCCTCGGGATGATTTGACTGGCCTAGAGATTTGCCCGCAAGGAGGCTTCCATAAAGTTGCTGGGAGTGGGCCAATCCTTGCACAGCGGCCTGCTTCAGCCAACGAGCGGCTTGATGGGAATCGGCGGGGCCCAGATCGTCTTTGAGATGCATATTACCCAAAGCATGAGCAGCGAATGGATTGCCGGCCGTGGCAGCGCGACGCAACCATCGTTCGGCTTTTTTCGGGGTATCCCCTTCTAAAAAAACTTTTTTCGTGAGGATGACTTGTCCAAGCCAAGAAGCAGCCTTTATGTTTCCCTTTTCCGCCGCTGCCGTCATGCCTTGTCGAGCGCGTTCATGTTGGCGTGCCGTCTCTATATCCTGCCCAAACCCATTCGCAGGATGGAGGCCGAACAGATAAAGTTGGGCCGAGAAATACAGAGCTTGGGCATCTCCTGCCCGAGCGGCTTGTTCCAGTTTGGGATGGGTTTGTGCAAGCAATTCGAAGCCTGCCTTGGAATCGCCCTCCACGCCATGGGCGAGCAATAACTGAACGGCGTGCAGGAATTGGGCTTTGACATTCCCGGCTTTCGCGGCGCGACTGGCCCATTTGGCGGAGGCTTCCAGATCGCGATCCATGCCTTTGGCCCAGTAAAGTACGTAGGCCAGCTCGAATTGCGCGCCGGCATCACCCTTGGCCGCGAGGGCCGCGAGTTTGGCTCGGTCGGCGTGTTCAGCACCCCAAGCCATGGCTCCCCACACCAACCCTAAAAAAAAGATCGTCTGTTTCATGCGAGTTTCCTATTCATCAATCCGACGCCAGGAAATTTGTTTGCGCAGCCGCAGGATGGATTTTTCTAGTGCTTGAGTTTGCAGCCTGTCCAGCAACCGCCGCTCGGCGCGGCGTCGCAGCTCGTCGCCCGGAACTTGCCGGTCTTTTTCGTATTTCTCGATGTAGATAATGTAAAAGTATTCCTTGTCATCCCAAAACCCATTGGTGGGCCCGTCGGCGTCCCCAAAGGAAAGCAACTCATTGGCACTATCGCGGCTGACGCCGGGCGGCAGGGGGTGGTACTTGTTTGCGTAAATCCAGCCTAACGAACCTTTGTCTTCCTCCTTGTATTGTTCGGCCAGCTTTTCCATCTCGGCCACCGACTGAACCCTCACCGCCAACGCCTTGGCTTTGGCCTTGGTCATTTCTTTGGTGGAAAGCGGGATGCGAACCCAATGCGCTTTCACGGCTATTCCTTTGCCGGCTTCCTCGGGGTGATCTTTCAGATATTGCTCCACCGCGCCGGGAGAAACCTGCACGGAATCGGTCACCAAACTTTGCGCGATATCAAGCAGTTCCTCATCCAGCAGCTCGACCTTGCGTTGTTCCAGAGTTTTGCCTTCTATGCGCAGTTTGGAAACCATCACCTCGCGTTTGTTTTTATGTTTACTGGCCACCTCCTGGCTCAACAATTCTTCGCCGCGACCGGGCCGTTCAGCCAGCACTTTGAATTTCTCATGGATCTTGATGCTGTGCACAAACAGCGCTTCGTTGATCATCTCGGTAAGAATTTGTTCAATATCCTGCACCTGGTTGCCATCAGCATCTCGGATCAATCGATAGATGTTTCCCATGCGCCTTTCGAGATCCCGCTGCGTGATCACTTTGCCGGCGACCACCGCTCGCACACGGTTAACGACGATGGTTTCCGCGGCGCGCGCGGTGAGGTTTAACAACATGCAAAAGATCAACAAAAGAGGGAAAGCATTCATACGGCGGCAATCCTAACTTCCTACCCTAACGTGTCAAGAGTGCGCCATTCACAGGTTGCTCTCTGAGCGGACGCTCTCGGAAATCCAATTTAAATACCGCGCGCTGCCAACCTCAATCTTCAGCGCCACAAACTCCGGCGTGTCATACGGATGCTCCGCCAGCACCCACACCTCCAGTGCCGCTAATTGATCTCCCGTGGTTTTCAGCACCATCAACACTTCGGTTTCCTGGCAGAGCTTGCCTTCCCACCGATAGTGTGATTCCACGCTGGGCACGAGGTTTACGCACGCCGCCAAGCGGTTTTCCAGAATGCCGGAGGCCAGTATGCGAGCCACCGCAAGATCCGGCGCGGTAACAAAGACGATGTGATGCATGGGGGAATGTCCGATGCTCAATGCCCAATGTCCAAGAAAATCCAAAAACCAAGCTTGGATTTAGAGGTTGGTCATTAAGCGTTCACACTTTATCTTCCGCCCGTGAATCAAATCAACCTTTCCAACCGTAACGCCATCGTCACCGGCGGCGCGCGTGGCATTGGCTACGCCATCGCCCGGCGGTTGCTGCAATCCGGCGCGCGCGTCAGCATTTGGGATGTGGACGCCCAAGCCGCCGCCCAAGCTCAAGCGGCCCTCTCGGAATTTGGCACGGTGGACACTCAAACCGTCGAACTCACCGCCGCCGCCACCGTGGCCGCCGCCACCGAAAGCACCATCGCCGCGCTGGGACACATTGACATCCTCTGTAACAACGCCGGCATCGCTGGCGGCAACTATCCCACTTGGGAATATCCCGTTGAGGAATTTCGCCGCGTCATCGATGTGGATCTCAATGCGGTTTTCATCTGCTGCCGCGCCGTGGTCCCGCACTTGCGCGAACGCGGTTACGGGCGCATCATCAACACCGCCTCCATCGCCGGCAAGGAAGGCAACCCCAACGCCAGCGCCTACAGCGCCGCCAAGGCGGGCGTCATCGCCC
>JAPKDK010000295.1 GCA_028872645.1 Verrucomicrobiota bacterium | reverse complement strand
CCATCAAAAAAAATCTGCCGCTCTTTGCGCGGTTGTACCAACGCGTGCTCAAAGTTCGGCTGATGGGTAGCGCGGCGCTGGCGCTCACGTGGATGGCGGCCGGTCGGTTGGACGCGTATCGGCAGCTCGGCGTTTATCTTTGGGACATCGCCGCGGGCGGGCTCATCCTCGAATGCGCCGGCGGCGAGTGCTGGCGCAAACCCACGCCGCGCAAGTACACCTACGAAATGATCGCCACCAACGGCCGTTTGCGGAAAAAAATTCAGCGGTTGATTTAGGCGCACGCCTTCACGAATGTCTTGAACACGCGCAGAAATTCTGGATGCGTGTCGATTAATCGTTCGGGGTGGAATTGCATTCCCAACAAAAACGGAGCGTCTTTGCCTTCGGCCTCCGTCAACTCAATCGCTTCGATGATGCCGTCTTGGGTTTGCGCTGTGGCGCGGAGCATCGGCGCGAGTGTGCCGACGGCTTGGTGATGGGCGCTATTGATGCGCAGCGTGGTGCGCCGGAAAATTTTCCGGATCAATGAACCCTTCGCCAATTGCGCTGAGTGCACCAATTTGTGGGCGTCGCCTTTGCGGGCGTGGTTCATGGCTTCGGGGCGTTCGGAGGGGATGTCGGTCACCAATCCGCCGCCAAGGGCGACGTTGAGCACTTGCGGGCCGCGACAGATTGCGAGCATCGGTTTGCGCTGTTGGAGTGCCTGTTCGATGAGTTGAAACTCAAACAAATCGCGCTCGGGATCCACGCCGTCAGCTTTGGCTTTGATACGGCGGGGCAGGGCGGGGTCGTACAAATCCGGCTGCAAATCGTCACCGCCGGTGAGCATCACGCCATCTGCGCGGCCGACCATATCGCGCGCAAGATTTTTTTGTTCAGGAAAATTTGACGCAAGCAAAGGCAAGCCGCCCGCTCGCGCCAACGCACGCGTGTACCAAAACGACAAGCTCGTGGAGCGATCGCGAAACTCCGCGCCTTTGCGCTCGGTCATGGTGGACACCACGATGAGTGGCGCGTGCTTCACAGCGTGGCCTCCGGATAACGCTCGCGGATGGTGGCAGTGAGGCGCGCTTCTTCATCAAAGGGAACTTTTTTGCGGGCGATGCGGCGCTTTACGTTGTCGAGCAGCTCCAGCCAATCCACCAGCGCGGGTTCGTCGTAAGGTTGCCATGTGTCGTAGCGCTTGTCGCGCAATCGAAACAGCCAGCGGTTACCCACTTTCTTTGCGGAAACCTGAATGCGCTCGCCATCAGCATCGCGGCGTTTCCAGCCAATGTCGCCTTTGCTTGCCACGTTAATCCGCCAACTCCACGCTCGCCACTGCGTGCGCAGCCATCCCTTCGCCGCGGCCCACGAAGCCCATCGTTTCGTTAGTGGTGGCTTTGATGCCCACGGCGCTGGGGTCGATGCCTAGCGCGGCGGCGATGTTTGTTTTCATGGCAGAAATGTGCGGGCCAATCTTGGGCGCTTCGGCGATGAGCATCGCGTCAATATTGTTGATGCGGCCGCCGCGCTTTTCAACTTGGCGCGCGGCTTCTTCGAGGAAAATTTTACTGGGCGCGTCTTTCCACTGCGCATCGCTGGGCGGGAAAAAGGAACCGATATCGCCCTCGCCAATCGCGCCGAGCACTGCATCGCAAATGGCGTGCATCAGCACATCGGCATCCGAATGCCCATCAAGCCCGGTGTCGTGCGGGAGGGTGACGCCGCCGAGAATGAGCGTCCGTCCGTCCTTGAGCTGATGCACATCGTATCCAATTCCCACGCGATTCACGGGGGCAGTGTAGGGCAGAGGGAAGGGCGAGGCAAGGCGATGTCGTGCTGCCGGCAAGATGCCAGCAGCACGTGGGGAAATTGGTCGGAACGAGAGGATTCGAACCTCCGACTTCCTGCTCCCAAAGCAGGCGCACTACCAGGCTGTGCTACGTTCCGTGCGGGCACTCTATCCGATTTCGGCGCGCGGCTCAATGACGAAATAGTTTGCACCAGACACGCGCCTCTGCTTTAGTCTCGCCCTTTTATGCCATTTAACAAACTCGGCCTTTCAAAACCAGTCCTCGACGGCGTCAAAGCCATGGGCTGGACCGACCCCTCGCCAATCCAGTTACGGGCCATCCCACTCTTGCTTGAGGGTACCGACGTGATCGGCAGCGCACAAACCGGCACCGGCAAAACGGCGGCCTTTGTTTTGCCCATCATTTCCAAGCTCAGCAAAGACTCTGGCAAAACCAGCGTGCTTATTCTCGAGCCCACGCGCGAACTGGCTTCGCAGGTGGAAATTGCTGTGCGTGATTATGCGCGTTTCACGGGCCACTCCGTGGCGGTGATTTACGGCGGCGTGGGCTACGGAAAACAAGTGGACGCCCTCAAATCTGGGGTCGATATCATCGTCGCCACGCCCGGTCGGTTGCTCGATTTGATGCAGCAAGGCACCGCCAAGCTCGGCAATATTTCTCACGTGGTGCTCGATGAAGCCGATCGGATGCTCGATATGGGTTTCCTGCCTGACGTGCGACGCATCCTCGACAAATGTCCCAGGGACCGCGTCACCGCGCTCTTCAGCGCGACCATTCCGCCCGCCATCGAAACGCTCATTTCATGGGCGATGAGAGAACCCGAGACCATCGAGATCGGAATGCGCCGTTCGCCCGCCGATACGATTAAACACGTCATCTATCCCGTGGCCGAAAAGCAAAAGAACGAGCTGCTCTTTGAATTGCTCCAGCGCGTGGATTACGATTCGGTCATTATTTTTTGCCGAACCAAATATGGAGCTGACCGCGTCGGTGCGGAGCTCAAGTGCCAAAATCACGCCGTCGCCATTCTTCACAGCAACCGCACGCAAAGCGACCGCGAGAAATCACTGAGTGGTTTCCGCGATGGTAAATACAAAGTGCTCGTCGCCACGGACATCGCCAGCCGCGGGCTCGACATCACCAACGTCAGCCACGTCATCAACTACGATGTGCCGCAGCATCCCGAAGACTACGTGCACCGCATCGGCCGCACCGGCCGTGCGGAGGCCACCGGCGATGCCTTCACCCTAATGGTCGCCGAAGACGTGCAACACATAGACGCCGTCGAGCGCTTCATCGGTCGCCCCATCGAGCGCATCAAACTGGATGATTTCAAATACACGTATACGACCATCCTCGATGAAAAACGCTTCAAAGGCGTCAGTGTCCGCGATCGCAAAATGAAAACCGCCCGCATCGGAAAAGGCCAACACTTCGGCTTCGGCGGCCGTAGGCGGCGTTAGCTTCTTTTCTTCGTCAACTCTTTCCGCAACTTCGCCAATGGCAGCGTATTCACCACGTCACCTTTGGTGAGCCAGCCTTTGCGGGCGATGCCGGTGCCGATTCGTAGAAAACCGGCG
>JAPKDK010000294.1 GCA_028872645.1 Verrucomicrobiota bacterium | reverse complement strand
CCGGCACGGGCTTTACAGCAAAATCAATGCGGCTGATTCGATCCGTTGGGATAGTCAGTGTATCCGGTTTGATATCCGGATGGTTCCACGAAAGGCCGCGTTGCGGGTCGAAACCAAGAAATTGCCCGAGTATTCCATTGCCCCGAAGCAACTGTAATTGATCCGTTTTGCCATCGGCCACAAAGATTTTGGCGGGGCGGGGCGGGGTTGGTGCCGGATCGACTTTTACAGACCTGAACAAAGGCTGACCCAAGGCAGTTCCGACCAACAAACTGCCAACGGTAAAAATCAAAGCTCGTTTCATGATGGAATAATAAAATGTTGCGCCGCTTATTTCGTCAATCCGAAGCTGTTAACGGCGGGGTTTAATCTCGGGTGCCTTAGGTTGCGGTCGCACGTTTAATTCAAAGCGGAGGGCTTGGGGAACCTTGAGGCGGCGGGGCACGGGTAAAGCCCTTTGCTGAAACTGGAGGGGGATGCGAACACCCTTTTCAATGCCTCTGGAATTTGGATTAGGCAAATTAGTGGATGCCTGCCGGGTGTTCTTGCCGGTAAAGTCAATGGATTGGAATACTTCCGCATCAAACGAAGCTTCGCCAAATATCGGACTGGTGGCGGTGACTTTGCCGTCCTTCCATCCGGTGATATTCATTGCCATGCTGCCTTTGCCTTTGAAGATGGCGCGCGCCATGCCGGTTGTTGTAGGAATGGCCTTTACGCGCTCCCTAGCGCGATGGATCACGCCAACTTTTTCCAGACCAATGGCCATTTCGCCGAAGTCAGATTTGAACTGGAGTTTACCATCCGCAATGCCGATTAATTCGCCGGTGATATGGTCGGCATTATTCAGGAGGACATAATCTTCCTTTGGCCCCGACTTGGCTTTGGCTTTGGCCTCAGGAAGGTTTCCGTTCCAGTCAGTCACACGAATTCGGCTGAGTTTCATGCGGCTGGTGGTGCGTGAGGTGAACAGCAATCCATTGCCCTCAGAAGGGAATTTACCGAGGTTTTCCCATTTCTGAATGACTGTACCGTTGATGAGTAGCGCGATGTTTTTCTTGGTGGCATCCATTTTGAGCGCCACGTGCGCGTTGCCCTGCAGGTTGGCGAGGTTGACCCGCACATTGTTACCGACACGTCCGCCGCGCCCCGCGTTGTTGTTGAAATTATAACGGTACAAATATACATAACTTTGGGTGAGCCGCAGGCAATAGCCGTTACACATGCTGTAGCTGGTCAGCGAATCGGTGAGAAAATTGATGTACAGGTTCAGGCTGCCGGTCCATTCCACATCAAATTCCGTGCTGGAGCGGTCGGGCGTTTCTTTCATTTGCCGTCCGACCATGGAGTTGCTGCTGGTGGATTCAAACGCACCGTCGGCAAATTTCCACGTCGGCCCCTTGGCGGCTTGTGCGGCGCGTTCCCTGAGTTGCTTTTGCTGTCCGAGCGGAAGTTGGGGAATTACTTTGCCCAACTGAAACCCTCCGTTTTGGCCGTTGTTGAAGATCCAGTTCTTCGCGTCCTTTGGCCCCTCAAAGAAAACTTTAGACGTCGAGAAACCGGGTTTGAGCGATTTAATGTGTGCGGTGTTGATGGACAGTTCGCCGGCATACCACGTGTTCATAATAAGTTTCCCGTTTTCCATGCGGACCAGATCGCCGGCAATTGTATCCCCATTGGCCAGTTCCAGCTGGCAGTTGTGATGCTTCGCGTGAGTGGGTAATGGGCCCACCTTGAAGTTCAGCCGGCTCACCCGGTTGGGCAGAAAATGAATTACTTTGGGCAGGAAATCCGGATGCGACCATTTCAATCCCTGCGCAGGATCGTATCCCAGAAATTTTCCACGGAACATTTCGCCACTGCGGGTCAGAAGATGCTCCTCCATAATCGCGCGGCGAGGGTTTTTGGATGGAATAGTCACCGTGCCCGGCATGCCGTTTTTGGGGAGAATAAACCGTGCATTGAGTTGTTTGGCTAAAACAATATTGGGAACCGGCACCGGTACTGGCCCTTTGGCAAGGCGCGGCGGGGGCACAGCCTTGGCAATTGCAACAACCAATAACAAAGCAAAAACAGGGATCACGTGTCTCATAGGCTTCATACAACCTGATTTGACGGGATTTTCCAAGAAAACTCCGCGTTTTTTTGGCTATTTCGCGGGAATGACTTTCTTGTCTTCCAGTGCCTTGAGTTTAGGCTTGATGAGAAATGCACAGTACGGCACGCCTGGATTCAGCCGGAAATAATCCTGATGATTGACCTCCGCTTTGTAAAATTTCTTCAACAGCTCCATCGTGGTCACAATCGGGTGCTTGAATTCCTTGGCCCATTCCTTGCGGCTCTGCTCCGCGATTGCCGTTTGCCCCTTGTCGTGCGGCATAATGGTGGACCGATATTGCGTGCCAAAATCATTGCCTTGCCGGTTCAGCGTGGTTGGATCATGGCATTGCCAAAACACCGATAAGATTTGGTCGTACCCAATCTTCTTCGGATCAAAATGAATCTGCACCACCTCTGCGTGCCCAGTGGTACCCGCGCAGATTTCCAGATAAGTTGGGTCCTTAGTCATCCCCCCCGCATAACCACTCTCCACCTTGCTCACCCCAGGCAACCGTTCAAACACCGCCTCCAAACACCAAAAACAACCCCCACCCAAAGTGGCAATTTCAGTTTTTTCTGGCGTTTTAGTTGGGTTATCCGCACTCATCAAAATTCCCGTGCTCGCAATCAACGCAAAAAATGTCGTCGCTCTCATCCCGAAATTCTCCATTGCCGCGCGTGTATTGGCAATCTTTATTTACTGCCGGGCTTTACGGCCTCGGTGTTTTGTAAATCTTCGGGAAGATTGTCTGGCTCAAATGTTTCCACTTCCATCGCCAGCAAACTGTGCAGCGGGACGTCGGGTTTATAGTTGCCGTTGGAGCGGTCGACCACGATGACCACGGCGCGGAGGTCGGCACCTTGTGCGCGGACGATGTCGATGGTTTCCTGCAAACGACCGCCGCGGGTGATAACGTCTTCGACGATGAGCACTTTTTCATCGGAGGCCAATGTGAAACCGCGGCGCATCACGAGTGCGCCGTCGTCATCTTTTTCCACAAAAACAAACCGCACGCCCAGTTGGCGTGCCACTTCCTGCCCAATCACCAAGCCGCCCATCGCGGGGGCCACAACGGTGGTGAGGGCTTCGTCCCGCACGCGGTCAGCCAACGCCGCGCCGAGTTTTTCCACCACTGGCATTTGTTGCAGCGCCTGGGCGCATTGAAAAAATTGCCGACTGTGCTGCCCGCTGCGCAGCACAAAATGGCCGTCGAGCAGTGCACCGGTTTCACGAAAAATCTGGAGGGCATCCTCTTGCGTCATCCGCGGAAGGTAAAACGGCGAAGGCGGCGGAGGCAA
>JAPKDK010000293.1 GCA_028872645.1 Verrucomicrobiota bacterium | reverse complement strand
ATGGAAACTCTTTTCGTGTGTTCTTTCCGAAGTGGAAATCCCAGGCGCCCAGCACCCCGTCGCCAATTCCGACATGCCCGAGATCAGCGTGGTAGCCTTCAAAGGCACGCTTCCCCGTCTTGTCCACTCTGGCGCGCAATTCCACGCCGGTATTCCCCTTCGTCAACATGCGGTAAGTAAACTTCAACTCAAAGTCCCCCAAGGCCTCGTCCCCGGTATAGATTAAGTAGACTTGGCGATTTTCCTTTCCTTCTCCGCGGATCACACCGTCCTTCACCGACCATGCCACGACCTTGCCCTTAGGCGCTTCGCGCCAACCGGCCAGCGACTTGCCATCGAACAAGGGATCGAAACCGTCAGACGATTCCTCCGCTTTCGTCGATCCGCCAAGACAGAGAATCGCCGCAATAGGCCATAAAGTTTTCTTATTCATCAGACTTTTCATTAAAGTTCCTCCCATCTCGAATGCCAGACGAAAATAGCCCTTCAGCACATGCAGAGCGATCCCCAGCAAAACAGAATTTGTTGCATGACGAAGATGCTCCTGGAGGCAAAAGAAAGGTCACTTTAAAGCGATTTCCCGGCAGGACGAGGCCATGAAACCGAACCACCGAGCAGGACCGGGATCTCGGCAAAGATCTTGTGGATTCCATGAGGAGGCTTCTGGGGTGCGTAACCTTTTAACTAGAGGACTTTTTGAGGGCATTCACAGTGAAATCTATCAGAGTCGAGTGCCCTCAGCCAACGGTAGGGAGCTGTCATGCATTGGGGACCTTCACGGGGATAGACCCGTCTTTTTGAGCCTGATTTCAGTAACTTGTAAAGAAAACCCATCTTTTTGTAAGGTTCGCTTGACGTTGCTATTAGTGTAAATGCACACCTTACATTGTGTCAGGAACTACTGACATTGTGAAAATAGATGAGGCCCAATAACAAACGAAAAACCAAAAATTGAAGTGAGTAAAAAATTGGGAAAAAATAATAAGAAATTCCTGGTCCTGTTTATGGTCCACATCGCAATGTTCCTTGCCGTATTAGGATTGTCGGTGGTGATTAACGAAACCAATGACCTGTCAGTCATCCGTAAAGGATTTCTAGCAATGACCCCGGTGGTTCCGGTGATATTTCTGCTGCGGTTGGTCATCAGCCATTACCGATCATTAGATGAATATATCCAGCGCGTCATGGGTGAAAGTTTACTTTGGGCGGTTGGCGTCGTGGGGTGTGCTGCAATGGCTTATGGATTGCTCGGTGAAATGGTTGAGGTGACGCCGATTAGCCCAGCCTTTATGTTGCCAGCAATGGCCTTCATCTCTAGTATTGCGCAGTTTATTCAGCAGAAAGGTGATGCCCATGCAGAATAGATTAAGGGTCCTTCGCGCAGAAAATGGCTGGTCACAAGCGGCCCTTGCAGAAAAGTTGGGCGTGTCTCGCCAAGCAGTGAACGCGATAGAAACGGGCAAGCACAACCCCTCTTTAACCCTGGCTTTTGCCCTCGCAGATACTTTTGGAAAAAGCATTGAAGAAATTTTCAGGCCCAAAGGATAATGGCATAACCCAATTGGGGGTTGTGCAAAGAACCCCCAATATCGAACACTGGGAGGCTTTCAGGGGCGCTTTTTAGCGATGTGCGAGGACGCGGTTCTCGACGGCCGAGAGTCCGAGCTCGGCGGTGGCGCCGTAGTTGAAACTCTTCTTCACGCCGCCTCCGGCTGGCGTGCATTTGGAGAACGGGACGTTATTGATTTGAGGTTTTCTGCCCGTTCGACAACCCACCCTTTCGCGGCTATCGGTGGCGATCGAAAAAACTCCAGATCTCGGCGGCAGTTGAGACCTCTTGGCGTCCTAGGTTGACAGGCCAGCTGTGTTTTCCTTTCAGGATCTCATAAAGCAGCACTTCGGTGTCATCTGTCGCTGTCCACCATCGGTACAACTGAATCTGCTTTCGCTCGTTTGGGATATTCTCGATTCGCGTGATTTCTGATTTCTTCAATGAGAATCCATCAATCCAAAATCGCATGACTGCGTCGGTGCCGTAATAAGCGCCCCAGCTATCTCGGTTCTCGAGATCTCCGTTCCACCGAGTAATCGTGTCATCCGTACCGTGCACTTCCATCACGGACAGGCGCTTTTTGGGGACGAAGGCTTCGTTTCCAGAAACCATCATCGTGCCTGCGACCGGCGCAATCGAACGCACAAACGGATCCGGCTGGCTCGCGAGGAAGTAACTCATGTCGCCGCCGTTCGACATTCCCGTTGAGAACACCGCGTCCGGATCCAGGGCGAGGTCTTTTACCAGCCTACTCGTTAACTCATTTGCAAACTTGACGTCATCAACCTTGCTCTCTTTGTGAAATTCGTAACCCACATTAAAGAACGTGTTTCCACGAGCGTCCATAGTTCCCTGCGGATAGGCAGCCACGAAACCATGTTCCTCTGTCAGTGGTGTAAATCCCGAAGAGGCGTGGATCTTCACCGCCGATCCTGTATAGCCGTGGAAGACCAAGACCAATGCGGCCCCTGGCTTTAAGTTTTTGGGCACGTCGAGCAGAAAGGTCCGGTGCCGTCCATCGACCGTTATGGTATGTGAACCGCTAACCCACGTTGGGGTTGCAGGGCTAGTTGGTTGATCTTCTGAGAGGCGGGAGTTTGGCCCTGTTGCGCATCCAGTCACAGCAAGCAAAAGAAAAATACAGAAGTGTAGAGTTGCTGGTAATAATTTGGTTCGAAACATATTGGACTTGTGAGGGAGCCTATCTTTAAGGATTAGAGTTGCAATCACATGAAAGGGGATTGGGGGCTGTCTAAGAAATTTCGGACAGGATCAACAGGATCAACAGGATCAACAGGATGAGGCCCGCGATCTTGGCGCAGGAGTGGGTTTTTTTTGGATGGGGCCTGGTAGACCTGTTGAGCGAACGGGACCACTCAAGTCGTCTGTATCCTATCGGTCCTTCTGCTACGCGATGAGGTCGTGGACCACGTTGCCGTGGACGTCGGTGAGGCGGTAGTCCCGTCCGGAGTAGCGGTAGGTGAGCTTCTCGTGGTCGAGGCCCATCAGGTGGAGGATCGTGGCGTTCATGTCGTGCACGTGGACGCGGTTCTCGACGGCTGAGAGTCCGAACTCGTCGGTGGCGCCGTAGCTGAAACCTTTCTTCACTCCGCCGCCGGCCATCCAGGTGGTGTAGCCGTAGTGGTCGTGGTCACGGCCCTTCTGGCCCTCGGAGGTGGGTGCCCGGCCAAATTCGCCGCCCCAGACGACGAGTGTCTCGTCGAGGAGGCCGCGTCCTTCGAGATCTTTCAAGAGCGCGGCGATTCCTTGGTCACAGGCCTTAGCCAATTTTGCGTGCCCGCCCTCGATGTCGCCGTGCCCGGTGTCCCAGGCGATGTCGTAGCCGTCGATGGAATGCGA
>JAPKDK010000292.1 GCA_028872645.1 Verrucomicrobiota bacterium | reverse complement strand
GCTTCATTTACGCCTTCGCCAAGTACGGCTGCCTCGTCGAGGAAGAGCACTAGGCGAAATTTTCCTCTGGCGGTCACGCGCGCGATGAGTTCGCTGGACTTCGCGTTGCCGGGCACGATGACTTTGCCTTCCTTGCCGCCTTGGTGGATGAGCTTGCCCGCATCCAGCCGCAGCTTGGCTTTCTGTTTCAACGCGTCGTGGCAAGTGGAGCACTTGTTTTTTAACAACGGCCGAATGTCACGCTGGTAGTCCACTGGCGCGGCGGAAAGGGTGAACACGCCCAGCCCAAAAAAACAAACTGCGCGGATGAAACTCAAGAGGATGTTCATTTAAAGTTTTGCCAATGCATTGCCTCGTTCCTTGAGTGGGATGGCCACGGCGCGGCCGCCTTGGCGGTGCGACTCAAACACGCCGCAAATCATCTCCACCGTCATCGCGCCTTCGTGCACGTTGCAGAGCGGCTCGCGGTTGTCGCGGATGGCGCTCACCAAATCGCGCGCGGCGGTGACGTGGTGCACGAGGTCGTCAATCATTTTCAGGTTGGGCTGCTTCTTGTTTATGCCAGCGGTGGTGAAGGGAATCCATGGACGCGCCTCCGGCGTGGGGGCAAAGGGATTGCCCGGCAACCAATGCACCAGCGGATGGCGGTCGTTGCGGAGGGCGAGGATGCCTTTGCTGCCGATGAGGTGCAGGCCGAAGCCGAAATTTTTCGTGCCGTCATTGGCGATGGAATCAAAATACGCCACCCCGCCGCGCGACATTTCGTAGCGGGCGTGAAGTTCATTGCCGGCCAAGGGGCCGAGGCCCTCGTTGCCGGGCTTCACATCGGCGTCGGTCACGGGCTTGCCGTTTTGAAACAACCGCGCGGAGCAGTTGCGCGGTGCGCCGCCAAAATAATGGATGAGGTTCAGCACATGCGAACCGAGCACCCACAAATCTTCCGCGCCGCCGCGGCGGTCACCCTTGCCGCGTCCGCGAATTTCCAGAAGCTTGCCGAGCTTGCCGTCGGCCATGAATTTATCGATGACCTTGAGCATGGGATGATAGCGATTCCGATGGGCCACGGCAATTTTGGCACCGTGTTTTTTGCAGGCGGCTATGAGCGAATCCGCCTCGGCCGGCGTGCGCACGAACGGTTTCTCGATGTAAACGCCCTTGGCCCCGGCCTCGATGGCGGCGAGCACCATGTCGTGATGTTGGTCGGCATGACGCGGGCACACGGCGACGATGTCCGGCTTTGCGGTCGTCAGCATTTTTCGGTAGTCGGCAAAACCATTTTCCACCTTGAGTTTCTTTTTCGCGTTGGCGAGCCCGCCTTCATGCGCATCGGCCACGGCAACGATGTCCGTTTCCGGGAGGCCCATCCAAACTGTGTCCAGCCCATGCCCGAAATTCCCACGGCCGGTGTGGCCGATGACGCCTACCCTTAGTTTTTTCACCAAGCTCTTAGAGATGGCGGGAAAGGAAAGGGAGGTGGCGGAAGCAGCGAGAAATGTGCGTCGGTTCATGCGGCAAGAGTGGCGGATGGGCGCGGATTGTCAATGCGGAGCGGACACGGATTGTACGGATTCCCACAGATTATTTTATCCGTGAAAATCCGTGCAATCCGTGTCTCACTAACGCATGCCATTTCAATTGCCCAAGTGCCAAGTCGTTCCGTTGCCGGACAACCAAGCCTCGCTGCAAATCGATGGGCGCGAGCGGTTGCGGTGGCATTTCGGTGCGAAATATCCGCGCCCGTTTTTTTATCCCTTCAACGGGCCGTCGGGTGAGACGCTCACTCGCATGGGTCATCCCGGCGCGCCGAACCATGACCACCATCGCTCCGTGTGGTGGGCGCACGCGAAGGTGGATGGCGAGAATTATTGGGGCGACGAAACGAAGGCGCGCATCCGGCAGAAGCTGTGGCTGGCGTACGCCGATGGAGATGCGGAGGCGATGATGGCGACGAGCGCCGGATGGTTCAACGGCGTGGGCAAGGAAATCATGGAGCAGGAAATGGTCGCCGCGATTCGGCCGGGGCCGGAAGGGGAGACGCTTTTGGAATTGCAATCCACCTTCACGCCGACGGGTGGGCAAGTGGTTTTGGGGCAGTCGAATTTTGGTTTGCTGGCGGTGCGGATGGCGAAGGGGATTGCGACGTACTGGGGCGAGGGGCAAATCACCAGCAGCGAGGGGACGGAAGGAGAGTCGGAAATTTTCGGCCAATCCGCTGCGTGGATGGATTACAGCGGCGCCGTGTCCCAACGCGTGAAAGGCAAACGCGCGTCGGTCACCGAAGGCATCACCTATTTTGACCACGCGAAAAATCCCAGCCACCCCTCGCACTGGCACGTGCGCGAGGATGGTTGGATGGGAGCATCCCTCTGCCGCCACGAGGCCATTGTGATTAAAAAAGAAAAGCCACTCCGCGTGCGTTACCTGCTACACGCCCACGGCGGCGCGGTGAACCCCGCGATTGCCGGACGCATTGCGGCCTTGTTCGACGACAGCCCCGCCTTCGAAGTCGCCAAAGCCAAGCGTAGGCATCGGCATTTTGAGGTTCGGCGAGTGGAATAAATTGCTTTCTCAGACCTTCATTGTCCCACCCTTTCCCTCATATTGACAGCGCGTGATTTTGCGCGGAGAGTGGAGAGGATTCCTGATGATTTCGAGGCAGCCTAGTCGAATTTTGCATGTCGATGGCGACACCTTTTTCGCAAGTTGCGAGGTGGCGCTGGACGCCTCGTTGTCAGGTCGTCCGGTGTGGGTGGGCGGCGGACGGCGTGGCGATGGGATTGTGATCGCCGCCAATCGTCAGGCGAAGCGGTTTGGGATTCACACGGGCATGGCGTGTTTCGAGGCGAAGCGCGCGTGCCCGCACGGGGTGCTGGCGCGGCCGCAGTATGATGAATATCGTCGGCTTTCGAAGGCGATGTTTGAAATTATGGAGGACTACTCGCCGACGCTGGTGCCGATGTCCATCGACGAGGGGTTTCTGGATTTAACCACGATGGATCGGCATGTGTGGCGGGAGATCACGCCGGCGGATTATGTGAATGACTTGCGCGCGCGGATTCATCGCGAGGTGGGCGTGCCGGTGTCGGCGGGGCTGGGGCGCAGTACGTGGATGGCAAAGCTGGCGACGAGTGCGGCGAAGCCGGGGTTTGTGGAGGTGCCGCCGGATTGCGAGCAGGAATTTCTGGCCGAGCGGCACGTCAGCGAATTGGCCGGCGTGGGCAAGCGGCGCGAGCGATCGCTGGCGGTGCTGGGCGCGCGGACCTTTGGTGATGTGGCGCGGCTGCCATCCACGATGCTGAAACAAAAGTTCGGCATTTGGGGCCAGCAACTTTGGCTCTTTGCCAACGGTCACTGGAACGAGCCGCTGCTGCTGGAGGTGAAAGATCGCACGACGATTTCCAGCAACACCACGCTGCC
>JAPKDK010000291.1 GCA_028872645.1 Verrucomicrobiota bacterium | reverse complement strand
CATTATTTAACACCCACGAATTTATCACCATCCCATGACGATCAACCGCCGTTCATTTCTCGGCCACGCCGCCACGGGCTTGAGCAGTATGGCGTTGCTGGATTTGCTGCAGCGCGACCGCTTGCTCGCCGCGCAGCCCATTCGGCCGGACATCCTTCCCACGCGCCCGCACGCCGCGCGGCCGGCGCATTTTTCGCCCAAAGCCAAGCAGATTCTCGTCATCTTTTGCAGCGGCGCAATGAGCCATATGGACACTTGGGATTACAAACCCGAGCTGGCCAAGCGCCACGGTCAGCCGTTGCCGGGCGCCAATGGCCTCGTCACCTCGCAGGGTCAACAGGGGAATCTCACACGACCGCTGTATCCATTCCGGCGTTATGGGCAGAGCGGGAAAAGGGTCAGCGACCTCGTTAGCCACATTGGCGAGTTTGCCGATGACATTTGCTGGGTGCACTCGGTGAAAGGCAAAACCAACAGCCATGGCCCGGGCGAAAATTTTATGAGCACCGGCTTCACCGCCGACGGGTTTCCCAGTATGGGCGCGTGGGCGACGTACGCGCTCGGCAGCGAAAACGAAACACTGCCCGCCTACGTGGCCATCCCCGACCCACGCGGCAAACCGCAAAGCAGCGTGAACAATTGGGCGCCTGGTTTTCTGCCCGCCGCATATCAAGGTGTGGATTTCAACAGCACCAACCCCGTGCGCAATCTTGCACGGCCCGCGTCCATCCCAGTCGCCGCTGACCGTGCCGCGCGCGATCTCATCCAGTCGCTCAACCGCCGCCAACTCGAGCGTTTCCCCGGCGACCCCGACCTCGCCGCGCGCATTGCCGCCTACCAAATCACCGGCCGCATGCAATCGAGCATCCCCGCCGTGAGCGATCTCTCCCGCGAACCCGCGCACATTCTAAAAATGTACGGCGCCGACGACACGAAAACGAAACACAAAGCCGACTACGCACGCAACTGCATCCTCGCCCGGCGGCTCCTGGAAAAAGGCGTGCGCTTCGTACAGCTTTTTAATGGCAGCTACCAAACCGGCGGCGAAGGCACCAGCAACTGGGACGGCCACAAAAAACTCACCGCACAATACGACGTGCACGGCCCCATCTTCAACCAACCCACCGGCGCGCTCCTGCGCGACCTCAAACAACGCGGCCTCCTCGAACACACCTTGGTTTTTTGCTGCACCGAATTTGGCCGGATGCCCACCTTCCAAAAAGGCGCCAGCGGCCGCGACCACAATCCCGATGGCTTCACCGCTTGGTTCGCCGGTGCCGGCGTCAAGCGCGGTCACACCCACGGCACCACCGACGACTTCGGCTGGAAGGCCGAGCAAAACCCCGTCACCGTCCACGACCTCCACGCCACTGCCCTCCACCTCCTGGGATTAAACCACGAACGCCTCAGCTACCGCCAAAACGGAACCGAACGCCGCCTCACCGACGTGCACGGACATGTGATTAAAGAAGTGCTGGCGTGATGGGTTCGTTGGGGCCCGGCAAACCCTGCCCTGCCCTTACTGGGCACGTTCTCTGACACCCGCAATTCCTTGGACGGAAGCCCAAGGCTAAGACTACCCAGCTTGGTTTCCATCGTTTTGGTGGAATCAAAAGAAGTAAATGCAGCAAAAACATTGGCGAAATTTTTGCTGAAGGTTATCGTTCACCAATGTCGCACGTAAAAGATTTTGGCGCAGTTGGCGATGGCAAGGCGGATGACACCGCCGAACTACAGCACGCAATCAATGATGGCGAACGACGGGTGGTGATTCCCCACGGCACCTATCGCATCACCAAGTCGCTGGTTATCGATCTGGACAAGGTTGGTTTCACGAGCATCAGTGGTGATGGTGGCACGGCGACAATTGTGATGGATGGTCCGGGGCCGGCGTTGCGGATGGTGGGAACGCATCAAGGCACGGCCGATCCGTCCTCATTTAAGCCCAACGTATGGCAGAGTCAGCGCATGCCCACCGTGAGTGGGTTGGAAATCGTAGGCAATCATCCGGAGGCCATTGGAATCCAACTGGAGCGCACTATGCAGGCAACACTCACGGGTGTACTCATCCGCAAATGCAAGTACGGCGTTCACCTTATCACTCGCAATCGAAACACGCTTATCTCGCACTGCCACATCTATGATGGCGCAGGCAAAGAAGCGATTGGGATTTATCTTGATGGATGTGATCTCCACCAGATAAATATCATCGGCTGCCACGTGAGCTATCACCGGCACGCGGGCATCAAGCTGCAGCGCAGCAGTGTGCGCAATTTGCAGATCACCGGTTGTGACATTGAGTACAATTTTGACGCTGAGGAAACGGACTGCGCCGATGTGTGGATTGATGCGCGTGAGGCCAAGGTGCGCGAGGTGACGATTTCCTCCTGCACCATCCAGGCCAAGTACAGCCCTTCCGGCGCCAATGTGCGTATCGAGGCCAAACCCACCGAGCTATCGACTGATGCGGGCCTGTGGACCATCAGCGGCAACATCATCCAAAGCCAAACGCACAACCTGCTCTTGCGCAACTGTCATGGAATTGCGGTAACGGGCAACTCCTTCTGCTCTGCCGGCGAACGCTCCCTCATCATCGACACCTGCCGCAACATCGCCGTGGGTTCGTGCACCATTGATTACAATCCGGATTACAAGGGCAGCCGCTTCGATGGCGTGCTGGTGAAGGATAGCGCAGGCATTAACCTCAACGGCCTCATCATCGAAGCCAGCCAAGCCGGCACGGAAAAAAGCGACGGCGCGATTGGCATTTTCAATTCCCGCGACATCACCGTGGCCAATTGCCAAATGCACGACCCCAAACACCGCGCACTGCATCTCGACAACGTCCACCACGCCGTCATCAGCGCCAACCTCGTGCGTGATCACGGCAGAGTGCCGACAATGCAGGAAGCGGTGCTGGTGACCGGCGGTGGCAATTTGGAATTTCCCGGCAACTTGTTGGACAAAGGTCGGCGCGGGAAAATGACCAAGGCCCAATAACCAAAATTTATTGACGGACGGTTGAATTGTTTGAGGATTTTTAGGGTTGACCACTTCCTTCTCCCTCACTTCAGTCTCGCGTATCCGCCTCCACTGTGCTTTACTTACCTGCTATGGAGGGTTTTGGTTCCAAGTTTCCACCGCCACCGGTGCGCCCGTGGTGGCATCATTTGGCGTGGGCATTGCCATTAGTGGCTTTGGCCGCGGGGCTAGGTTGGTGGCAAGGCGGCAAACGCCAGCAAGTCGCCGCGCCCAAGGAACGCCCGCCCGCGGTGAAGCCGATGGAGAAAAAATCCGCGCCGGCAGTGACGGTGACCAATCGGCCTGCGCCGGTTATCGGCAATCGCGTCCCCGTGCAACCGGCGACGAATCAGTGGATTTCCCAACGCGGCGTGCGAGTGTACACCAACGCCACCGACGCCGCCCGCA
>JAPKDK010000290.1 GCA_028872645.1 Verrucomicrobiota bacterium | reverse complement strand
GCGTGCGCGGCCTGAAGCTGTGGCAAACTCATTACGCCCTGCGCGCGCAACTGCCCACGATGCTCATCGAGAACGTGCACATCGACCACGCCGCGTACGGCATCTACCGGCCGTGGTTTGAAAATCATGTTTACAAAAACCTGCACATCGCCGCCACCGGCGCGGAGCCCTTCAACCGCGGCCTCGATGATCAAAGCCTGCAGCACGGCAGCATCACCGTCGATGGCCTCACCTTTAGCCAACTCGGCTACGGCGGTGGGATGCCGTTGATACAAATGAGCGCCAATAATGTAACCGGCAAGGCCGAGGCGCACTTTCGCAACGTAACCGTGCGCGGCCGCACACGCCCCGGGCGCTGGCCGTTGATGAATCTCGGCGGTGGCCCACGGCTGCAGCCTTCCACGCCCAAGGGCGTTCCGTATTATTTGCACAATCATTTCGGCCCCGGCAAACACGCCAAAGTGGTGAGCACGCGCGCCAAAGATTTACTCGCCGATGGCAATCAATACGCCAAGGAAACCGACCTCACCGGCGACGAATCTGTTGTGGCCGAAGTGCACAACGTGAATTTCCCCGAGCTGTTGCATCCCATCGACGACCTCCCGCCCGCCACCCTCATCACCCGCATTGACGAAATAGGGGGTCGCCTCAAAATCCACGGCACCACCCACGACAACGGCACCATCAAAATCGTAATCGTCAATGGCCAACCCGCGCGCATCCACAGCCAACAACACGGCGTCGCCGATTGGACCATTGAAATGGCAACACCCGCCCAGCTCACCGCCGCCGCCACCGACACCGCCGGCAACACCGAGAAAAATCCACATCAGTTAAACCTCATCCCGAAAAAACCATCAACAAAGCCATAGCCCTCGCCGAGCGTTGCGTGAAAATGTAGTCTGGGCCGTGGCTCGGAGGTAGGGAGGTTACTCCGAAACCGCCTTGGCGCGCTCGGAGAGCACGCCCTGCCTTCCATCAACTAATTCCTCATTGCGCCACCCCGCCAAACCTGCTTTAGTGCGCGCCCGCATTTATAAAATTATGGCTACCGAACGTTCACTCATATTACTCAAACCCGACTGCCTCAATGGCCATCACGCCGGTGAAGTCATCGGACGCTTTGAAAAAGCCGGCTTCGAAATCCGCGCCACCAAGCTCATCGCCATCACCGACGATCTCCTCAAGGAGCACTACGCGCACATTGCCGACCGCCCGTTCTTCCCCGAGATTGTTGAGTTTATGAGCGCCCGCCCCGTGCTGGCCCTCGTGCTCGAAGGCGAAAACGCCGTGGCCGCCATCCGCGATCTCCTCGGCCCCACCGATTCCACAAAAGCCCCCGCCGGAACCATCCGCGGCGACATGGGCACCACCAGTATGGAAAACATCTGCCACGCCTCCGACTCTACAGAAAACGCCGCCATCGAAGTCGAGCGCTTCTTCAACCCGGGCGAGGTGCATTAACCTCCGCCACTCTGGCCGCCATGAATCCGACTGAATTTCTTTCGTTGATTTCTCGCCGGCATTGCCAGCGGGCGTTTACGGATGCGCCGGTGGGGCGGGATGTTTTGGAGGGGGTTTTGTTGGCGGCGGGGCAGGCGCCTTCGGGGAAGAATACGCAGCCGTGGAAAGTGACTGTGGTCAGCGGCGCGGCGCGGGATGGGTTGAGTGCGGCGTTGTGCGCGGCGTTTGATGCGGGGGAAAAGGCGGCGCCGGATTATGAGTATTCGCTGCTGCCTTCGCCGGCGGAATGGAAGGAGCGGGCGCGGACTTGTGGGTTTTCGCTTTTTGAATTGAAGGGCATCGCGCGGGATGATGTGGAGGCGCGGAGGGCGCACGGGCGGGAGAACTTTACTTTTTTTGGCGCGCCGGTGCAGTTGATTTTTCATTTGCAAGCGGGCTCGGAGCGGGGGAACTTTTTGGATCTCGGGATGTTTATTCAAAATGTAATGCTCGGTCTCACGGCGTACGGGCTGGGGAGTTGCCCGCAATTTAGCGTGGCGGGCTATGCGGCGGTGGTGCGAGAATCGCTGGGGTTGGGGGCGGATCGTTGGGTGGTGGCGGGGATGTCGGTGGGCTGGCCGTACGAAGCGGCCTCGGTGAACACGTTTGTGCCGGAGCGCCTCCCGCTGGCGGATTTTGTGGATTGGCGGGATGGGTGAAAATACAAGTCGCCAGGAATCGGGCTTATTTGGTAGCTTCTGCCCCAGCCGGCGGCCCCGGTTTATTATATGAGTGAGGAGTATTGCAAAAGCGCGTGCCAGGAATGCAACGGCCGGATTTCTCTGCCGCTGGATGCGGTGGGTGTGGAATTCAATTGCCCGCACTGTGGCGTGAATCTTCAGCTGGTGCTCAAGCATTATTGCGAGCACTGCAATGGACCGCTTTCGTTTGATGGCAATCCGGACGCCATCGGTATGGAAATTGAATGTGGTCATTGCAAAAACCAAACGGTGCTACAGCCCTCGGCGTTGGTGATTGAAGACAAAACATCGGCGCCCACGGAGGAAGAAGTTTACGAAGAGGAATATAACGAGAGCGACGAGGAAGAGTACGACGAGGAATACGAGGAGGAATACGAGGAGGAGGAAGCGGCGGAGCCGGAACCCAAGCGCAGTGGCCCGCCTAAACCGAGGCAGCCCAAGAACGTCCGCCAACGTCCAGGTGGCGGCGGAACCTCGCCCGGCGATGGCCAGGAAAAAATCGGGCGTCGTTTGGCTGGTGCCGGCACCAAGCCTGCTGAAGAAGCACCCACCAAGCCCACCGAGGGTGGTGGCCGGGCCGGTCGCCCCAAACCCGGTGGACGCCGCAGCGGCCGCCCCAAGCCCAAGCGCCGAACACAGCCTGCGGGCGATTCGCAATCAGCAGTGCCCAGTGCTCCCATGACCCGCCGTCAACCGGCGGGTGTTGTACCTGAAGAATCGATGGACCCAATGGCCGGCGCGGTGCCGGGAGGGTCTTCGGCAATGCCTCCCAGCCCCAGCGCCCCCCCGGGCCCAGCGGGTCTGCAACCGCCTGGTCCGGTGGTGCGAAAAGTGGCAGGCGTGATTCCCGGTGCGGGTGGCGGTGCTCATGGCGGCGGCGTGCCCAAACTCAAATCTTCCGCAGCTTTGGAGGATGATGGCGAAGAGTTTGACGGCCCTTGGTACAAGGATCGCGAGAAACAAAAACTCGCCGTTGTAGTCACGGTGTTTGTGTTGATCTTTACCTACTTCGGACTGCCCAGTTTGGCGGGACTAGTCGACAAACAATGGAAATCAAAAGTTGAGTCTTTTGTGAAACTGGAGTTTCTGTTCGGGGACGATTATCGCAATAATAACGTGGCGGATGCGGTACAGGTTGATCAGTCCTCGCTGTTGATCAGCAGGGAAACCGGCCAAAAAACTGAGGGTCAACAAGGGCCGGATGTGTTTTATGTCAGCGGCGCAGCCCGGAATATCACGA
>JAPKDK010000289.1 GCA_028872645.1 Verrucomicrobiota bacterium | reverse complement strand
TTATCAATCGCGGCGCGGGGTCCCTGCATCGTTGCCTCACTTATGGCGTGGCCGATGCCATCAAGGAGCCGTTTACGATTCTTGGTTTGGTGGTGGCGATGTTTTTGTTGGATTGGCAACTGGCTTTGTTCGGTATTTTATTTGCGCCGTTGAGTGCGATTCCAATTATTTTAGTGGGTCGAAAGTTGCGGCGCGTGGCGAAGGTGGCTTATACGAAGGGGACGGAGCAGGATAGCTTGATGGTGGAGGTGTACACTAATATGCGCACCATCAAGGCGTACGGGTTGGAGCGGTTGCAGCAAAGCCGGTTTGCGGAGATTTATCAAAAGCTCGCGCGCGTGGGCATAAAGGCACTACAGGCGAAGCACTTGCAAAACCCGGTCATCGAATTGCTCAGTATGTTTGGTGCGGGCGTTATTATTCTTTTTGTTTTTCATACTGGGAAATCCGCGCCGCAGTTGGTGGGTTTTCTCACGGGGATGATTATGCTGTACCAACCGATCAAAAAACTCGGCGGCATCAATCAATATTATCAGGAAGCCTCGGTGGGGGTGGGTATGTTGCGGAGGGCGTTTGAGACTGAACCCTCGGTGAAGGAACGAGTGGAGGGGGAAGCATTGCCGCGCTTGCGCGAGGGGTTGAAGTTTGAAGCGGTGAATTTCAGCTATGGCGATGAGCCGGTGTTGTGTGGGCTGAACGTGGATTTGCCTAAGGGCACGAAGCTGGGGGTGGTGGGTGAGAGTGGCGCGGGGAAGAGTACGATGGTGAGTTTGTTGCTGCGGTTTTATGATCCCACGGGGGGGCGGATTATGATTGATGGCGCGGATATTCGGGAGGCGTCATTCGAAAGCCTGCGCGGGCAGATGGCGTTGGTGAGTCAGGAGATTGTGATTTTTAATCAATCGGTGGCGGATAACATCGCGTGCGGCAAACTGGACGCCACGCGTGAGGATATCATCGCGGCGGCCAAGGCGGCGAATGCGCACAAGTTTATCGAGGGCTTACCCGAGAGCTACGACACGCACTTGGGCGAACAGGGCACGCGGCTTTCGGGCGGGCAACGCCAGCGGATTGCCATCGCGCGGGCGTTTGTGCGGCAGGCGCCGATTTTGATTTTGGATGAGGCGACGGCTTCGCTGGATTCCAAGGCGGAGGCGGAGGTGCAGGGCGCGATCGATCGCTTGGAAGAGGGGCGCACGGTGGTGTGCGTTGCCCATCGGCTTTCCACGCTGCGCGGCATGGATCGTATCATTGTATTGGATGCGGGCCGCGTGGTGGAGTCGGGCGGGTTTGCGGAATTGATGGAACGCAACGGAGCATTTGCCGCGATGGCGCGGAAGCAGGGAATCACTTCATCGGCGGTTTAACGTCTGAGCAGCTTAATCTTTCCTTCAAGCCTGAATGGCGGTGGGGACCATCATCGGCTGCGGCATTCCATTGCAGGTGGCGGGCACTTGTTGCACGCCGAGGATGGTGTGCAGTTGCGCGTTGAGAATGGTCATATTCGGGTAGCGCTGATCCGGCGAATGGGCGAGGCAGCGGAGGATGAGTTGGCTGAGCGCGATGGGCACCTCGGGGTTGATGTGGTTAGGGGGCTTCACGGGGAAATTTTCATCGAGCTGATTGCGGAGCGCTTCATCGGGGGTGCTACCGCTGAAGGGTTTGCGGTGGGTGAGCAGCTCATAAATGGTGGCACCAAAGGAGTAGATGTCGGCGCGTTGGTCAATTTTCTCATTCTTCAATTGCTCGGGCGGCATACACGATGGCGTGCCGGCGGTGCGAGAAAATTTCTTGGGCTTGCGTGGGATTTTTTGTGCGGTGTCGAAATCCAGCAAACTGACGTGGCCGTTGAGCGAGATCATCAGGTTCTCGGGTTTGATGTCCAGATGCATCCAGCCGTGTTCGTGGAGGTGGTTGATGCCATCGGCGGCTTGGATGATGACATCGGCCACATTGTCCACGAGGTGATCGTGATCGCGTAGGAGCAATTCCTTGAGGTTCGCGCCTTGGATGAATTCCAACACCATAAACGGCAGTCCATCGGCTTTGCCGTGGTTGATGTAGCGGACCACATTGGGATGGGGCGCGAGCTTGCGCTGTATGTTGAGGCCGGCTTTGAAGAGCTTGGGTGCGTTGGATTGCTTGAGTACTCGCCGCCGTAGCCTTCGCACGGCGACGACGTTTTCGCATTCGTCAGTCGCGAGCCAAATTTCCGTGATTCCACCCTGATTTACGCAGTCATGTAGTCGATATTTCCCAAATTTCTGTGCCATATGCTATTCTTGCTAATGTGTAAACCTAGACGCTCTACTATATATTCGCGTTTCAACTATGATTTCTTTCAAAAAAGAGAAATTTTTTTCCTTAAAATTGGAAAAACCTCCAAAAATCGCGGTAAACGAGCGCGGAAGGTACAGCAGGTGACAAGTGATTTGCTAGAGATTTCCTAAAGTTGTGAACAACTTTGCCGAATAGTGAATAACTATTGTGCCGCGCCGTCCGCGAAGGTATTATAGCCTCGATGTGTTTGAAACACTTCCGAGAATTGTGCGTCTACTTTGTGTTAAGTGTGTGAGTTGCAATTTTTTCCGATGATATACCAACAAAAGAGCTGTTCGGGCAATTTTCTTCGGAATTTTGCCGTGTGCGCCGTATTCGCTATGGGCTTTGCCAGCTGCAAAAATGCGACGGAATACCACGATGCCGCCGATGGGGAGGTGTACGACATCCTCAACCTGCGGCATCAGCAGTTATTTGGCGCGGAGACGGCGTTTGCGGTGGAGACGCCTTACTCCAAGCGCGCGCCGGGCGACATTCCCTCGGTGGAGATTATCCTCAACCGTTTCTCCGATGGCACAAACCTGCTCACGTTGCCCAAGGCGCTGGAGATGGCGGTGAACCACAGTCGCGATTACCAGCTCCAACGCGAAACGCTGTATCTCTCCGCGCTGTCGCTCACCGGCGAGCGCCATAAATTCGCGCTCAAGCCCACCAAAGCCAACCTCGACCTTAGCCGTAATCGCTCCAGCAGCAACGTCAACACCACCGAATCGGACGCCAGCCTCACTCTCAGCAAAGCCCTTAAAACTGGCGGCACCCTCACGGCCACATTGGCGAATGACCTCACGCTTTATTTTAATGGCGGCGGGCCCAAGATTCCGGACATAACCCTCGCGCTCACCCAACCGCTGCTCAAAGACGCCGGAGCAAAGTTTGCCGAGGAATTACTCACCCAATCCGAGCGCAATCTGGTTTATTCCATCCGCACGTTTTCGCGTTATCAAAAAACTTTTCTGGTCGACCGAATCGCGGAGTACCTGCAGTTGCTGCAAAAAAAAGACGAGGTGCGCGTGCAATATCAACTTTACCAAAACCGCATCCTATTCCGGAAGGAACAGGAGCTGCGTCTTCAGGGTGAACTGATTAGCCAATTCGAGCTGGATCAGGCACTGCGGCAGGAATACTCCTCCAAGGT
>JAPKDK010000288.1 GCA_028872645.1 Verrucomicrobiota bacterium | reverse complement strand
GAATCAAGGACTTGGCGGCCACGAGGATTTTCTTTTCCCCAGTGGCCGGATTGTATTGGACAATATCCTGTGCGTCCTTGGTCTCTCTGGATTTCTCCTGCCGCACGTAACCCTGCCCCGGCTCCAGCCATTTGAGTGAGTAGCTCTTTGAGTCAAACTCCTTTTTGACGTAGATGCGATCCAGCGTCAGCAGAGGCCCGGGCTCAGGCTTCTTTTTATCCGCAGCCAGAGTGATAAATGGAAACAGCACAGCAGTTAGTAGAAATCGATGCATGGCAAGAAGGTTGCCGTTTGCCTCAGGCTGAGGCAAGCAAACTAGGTGCTGGCTGATTCACGCGTCCGTTTGCCATTAAGCATGGTGCCGATCCAAGTGTAGCGGATGGCATATTCATAGATCAGCAGAAGAATTCCTACCGTTAAGGTGAAAATAAAAAGGAACTTCAGGAAACCCGGATAGGGCCATTTGCTCACCCAAAATTGCAACGCTAAAATGAGGGGCATATGTGCTATGTAGATCCAGTAGGAGGCGTCGGAGAGGTAACGCACCTTTTTGTTTCCCTTGGAAAAGAAACGCCGGAAGAATCCGATGAAACCAAAGATCATCAGCCAGGCAAAAAATAACTGACACAGGTTGGTTAGGAAGTGATACCAAATAATTTCCGACTGGTTACCATTCCAGCCCGCTTTAAATGCCGCATTGCGCAGTTCGATCCAATGGATAGCCAGTAGCAATGCGGGAATGGACAAAATGAAACTAGCCTGCCATCGCCGCCCAATGGCTAGGTCAAATTCATCGCGGCCATAGCAAATGGCGCCAAAGCCAAAAAAGACCGCGTAGTAAATGAGTTGAGGCGGCCAGGGGATTACTCCGCCAAAAGTATCGGGACCGATGATAGGGAGGCCCATAATCATGCCAATCAAGCCATTGAAGAGTTGCGGTAATAGGGTGAGCGGTCCCAGCCAGAGCCAGGGTGAGCGAATCATCCGTGAGGAGACCGGCTTAATCTGAAATCTTTCTACCAGTTTTATGACAACCGCAAAGCCGAATATTAACCAAAGCAAATAATACAAAAACCATAAGTGACCTGTCACGGGAGCCCATATCCCCATAGCCAACAATGCTAAGGGATTGTTCATGCTTTCTTTAAACTTCGCCTCCGCCTGCGCGAAGGGGAAATCGGCATCCATCCCTACAATGACAATCCCAAATATCCAGAGAATCGGCATGGCAATTATCAGTGGAACCAGAATACGCTTGGCACGATGCTTGAAGAGCTTTCGCAGGCCTTGTTTACGCCACAGCATGGCTGTGAAGAACCCGCTGATCAGGAAAAAGAGCTGCATTCGAAACCCATGAATAAAATTAAACACATACCCGAATACCTCCGGGTTTTGGTTTATGTCCTGCGGAAGTCCCGGAATCGGGATCGGCATGAAAGACATCAGGCCGTGAATGACAATCCCTAGAAGCATGGCAAAGCCGCGCAAGGCATCCAGATCATGATAGCGTTTCTTATCCAAGGGGTTGGGTGGAGCAACTTAGCCCAAGGTTCCTAAAATCACAACCAACCGTAAAGGTCGATGATTTGAGGCGAGTAATATCTAGGCTGGAGTTTTTTCCCGGGTGCGCTTGCCATTGAGCAAGGTGCCAATAAAGGTATACCGGATCACAAATGCGTAGATCAAAAGCAAAGGGAGTGTTGTGGCTGCACATGCAATTAGGAATTTTGGGAAGCTTGGCATATCCCAAGTGCTGACCATTGCCTGGAAGAACATGATCACCGGCAGATGCATAATGTATAGCCAATAAGAGGAATCAGAGATGTACCGGATGCGCGAATTTTCGCTCGAGAAAAAGTGGCGGAAGAAACCGATGAAACCGAAGATCATCAGCCATGCGTAGGCAACAGAGCAGGCGGCCAACAGGAGGCCGTTGTTCTGGCTCTTAACCAGGCACAACCCCGCCAGCAGCGGGGGCACGGCGAGGACAAAGCTAAGCGGCCATAGTTTGCCCACTTTGGTCTCAAACGTATCGCGGCCAAAACAAACAGCGCCGAAGAGAAAGAAAATAGCGTAATAAATCAGAATGGGCGGCCAAGGGAGAAAACCAGTCGCAGTAGCGGGCCCAAAACTGTCCTTCATCAACAACTGCGCTAGAAATGTAACCGGTAGCAGCCAAAGCCAACGCAAGGGTGAAGTGACCAACCAATCAGGTAATGCCTTCCACTTGAGTTTTCCCAGTAGCCACGTGATCGCAATGAACCCCAGCACTAACCAGATTAGGTAATAAAGGAACCAGAGGTGATGAAAGATGGGTGCGAAAAAAATCAGCATCACCAATCCTCCAATACCGGCCCCGGCGCCCCCTCCCTCTTCCGCCCCCTTTTCCTTGAGCATTGCTGCAATTTTCGGGCGGGTTTTCCGGATGCGTTCGTAATCTAGTTTAAGTCCAGTCGGGCTCATGGTCGCGCCCACATAATCGTAAATAGGTTTAATTTGTTCCCACGGCATTTGAGCCACATCCAAAGCAGTTGCTCCATCATTATTCCTGATATTGGGGTCTGCTTCCGCTTCCAGTAGTGCCTCGACAATTTCAGGATGGGCAAAGAATGATGCAATCAACATAGCGGTTGAGCCATCCTTGCTCTTCATATTCAGATCCGCACCGGCCTCAATCAATGCCTTGGCAACCTCCACTCGGCCGAAGGTGGCTGCAGTCATGAGTGGGGTGGATTGATCGGGCCCGCGCTGATTCAAATCCGTGCCCGCCTTGATGTGCCTCTCAATCGCCTCGAGGTTTCCGTTGCCTGCGGCCTTACCGATATCGATATCGATAGCTGGAGTTTGTGTATCTTCTTTAGCCCAGAGATTGGCCTTCGGTTGAACTGCCTTGGCTGTCTGAGCACGCAGTTTTCTTACCTCTTCCTTTTTAGCCTCGCCATAAATACCCGCTGGAATAATGAGTATCCAGGTAATGGGCACGAAGATGGCAAGAGGCAGGAGAATCCGCTTGGCACGGTGTTTGGCCAGTTGCTTGAGCCCGCGATTTCTCCACAGCATCGCCGTAAAAAATCCGCTCACCAAAAAAAACAAGGGCAAGCGAAAGCCGTGAATCGCATGCAGCGCAAATTCGTAAGGGCTATACGTTGGCGGCACCTCCAGCCCGGCTTGCTTAAGGGGCGCGGTCAGCGCGGCGGGCACCCCGACCATCGGCTGCTGCAAATCCTGCGCCGGCCAGATGGGCATGGGGAAAAACGAAAGCACCCCGTGCAGCACAATGCCCAACAGCATTGCGAAGGCCCGCAGCGCATCCAGATCGTGGAAGCGTTTCTTTTCCAAAACCAGCGGCCGCGGTGCGGGCTCAACGGGAGGCGGTTGTTCCATATAGCAATTCTGTGCTAACGCAACATTTCTGCGATCTTGGGCCGAGTCTGCTGGATTCGATTATAATCCAATGGGATGCCAATCGGTTTGTAG
>JAPKDK010000287.1 GCA_028872645.1 Verrucomicrobiota bacterium | reverse complement strand
GGTGCTGCCGCAAGCGCAGGTGCGGGTCCTGGAATAGGTGCTGCCGCAAGCGCAGGTGCGGGTCCTGGAATGGGTGCTGCCGCAGGCGCAGGCGCAGGCGCAGGCGCAGGCGCAGGCGCAGCCGCAGGTGCTGGGGCGACGGGCGCTGGAGCGCGAGCTGTGGGTGGTGCTGCGCCTCCCGGCGGGGCTACGCCACCACCACTGCCGGGCATACTAATTTTTATGGTTTGTTTGGAGCTGGGCTTGGGGGGCATCCCAATGCGCACGGTGGCTTTTTTGGGGCCGGGCGCACCGGGGGCGGTGGGGGCACCTGCGCCGGGAGGCGCGCCCCCCTGCATCGTCGCATATGGATCCGGTTCCGCCATGGCCTTGACTCGTGCTGGTCCTGTGTTTTAATAAAACCACTGCGCGGGCCAACGTCCATGCCAAGCTAACACAAAAAAAGCACGAACAAAAGGACTTCCGTCCGCCGACGCAATGGTGCTGTCGTTATGTCATTTGAAATAGAAATCACTTTCGAAGGGGAAACGCGAACACTTGAAGATTCCAAGCCGGAACTCACCGTGGGCCGCAGCACGCCTGCTGCGGCGGTGGATGTTGATCTTTCGCCGGACAAAAGCGTGTCGCGCAAACATTTTCTCATCAAACTCGAATACAACATGGGCAACGCCAAGAACGAGGCGTGGATCGTCGACCTCGGCAGCAATCGCGGCACTCTGGTCAACGGCGAACCAGTAACCGATCCGGTGAAAGTCTCGCGCGAGGATGTGGTGCAAGCAGGTGACAGTGAATTGCGCGTAAAACTCAAACATCCGCCAAAAAACAAGTCGAAGATGAGCTTCCAGGAAAAAGTCGCCGCCCGCAGTAGCAAATTTGGCGAAAACACACCGGATTCAACACCCCAAAAATCTTCCAAACCAAAAGATCGGCCCACCAGAATCGCAACCTCGGGGGAGGATGAGGTCCCGCCCCCGCCGCCTATGGACGAACCCGTGATGACCTCCTCCGATGAAATTGCCCCGGGCCTCATGGCCGCGCTCACTGCCGGCGCATATCAGACGGAGTGTGCCGGGTTTGTGGCCTACTCAATCGAGGATCTTGCCACAGCCGCAAACCGCTACGCCCGCGAACACAAAATGCACACCATCAGCGCTTCGGTGGTTCAGGAAGGCAAGGGGTCCAGCGCGTGCTTCCGCGCGCTGGTGGTTTTCCATAATCCGAACAGCGATTAACCCAACGCGCCTTTGGCTGCGGCCACAAAGGCGCGCATTTTATCCACGCACTTTTTGCCCGGCTCAGCTTCTACTCCGCTTGAAACATCAACCGCGAAGGGCTGCACCTTTTGCACCGCCTCCGCCACGTTGTCCGCCGTGAGCCCGCCCGCCAAAAAAATCGGCCGGCCAAACTTTGCCGCGCGCACCGCGAGATCCCAATTAAATCGAGCCCCAGTGCCGCCAAGTTCATCCTTCACATACGCATCGAGCAAAAAACCATCCGTCGGGAATGCCTCCATTTCATCCAGCGTCTCCAGCCCCTTCATCCGAAACGCCTTTATCGTCATCATTGCAAATCGCCCACAATCCTCCGGCGTTTCGTCGCCGTGAAACTGCGCAATATTAAGCGTGCACTCGGCAATGGCCCTTGAAATCGTTGCCTCCGCCGCATTCGCAAAAACGCCGACCCGCACAACATGCGGCGGCAACACAGCGGAAATTGCCTTCGCTTGCTCAATGGAAACATGGCGCGGGCTGCCTTCGTAAAACATCAGCCCGATCGCATCCGCTCCGGCCTCCGCCGCCGCCAACGCATCAGCCTCGCTGGTGATGCCGCAAATTTTTACCGTCACGCTCACTTAGACCCGCCCCAATCCAAGCTTACGGCAAAAACGAATACTGCGCTCGATGTCGCCTTTTTGAAAAACCTGTTGCGCCTTTTTGCGGTCCACGCCTGCCGCCGTTTTGAAAGCCGCCACTGCTTTGCCGCCTTTCGCAAACGTCTCAAATTGCGCGTAGCCCTTTGGCTTGCCTTTCGGCCACGCTTTCCAAAAATCGTCTACCTTTACTTTCAGTTCGTGATTAAATCCGGAAATCGTCTCGATGCAAACTGGCGCATCAGGGCACACTTTTCCAAAATGTGAAAAATATTTTTTCCAATCCACCAAACCTTCCCCCATCGCGCGCCACGCAGCGGTGAACCCATTCGCGCTCGGCCACGCCATCGTGTCGCGCAAGCTGCTGGTCAATGTGTAGGGCGCAAGATTTTTTAGGTTTTCAAATGGATTTTCCAACGTCCACACCGCATTGCCAGAATCCAAATTCACTCCCACCCAATCCTTGCCGGCGGCCTCAACCAATCGCACCAGTTCCAACGAGTGCATATCACCTGCGTGATTTTCCACCGCGATTTTAATTCCCGCATCTGTGGCGCGCGACTTGTTGGCTTTGAGAAATTTCACCATATCGTCAATGCGCGCCTCAATGCCGCCCGCGGTGAGCCGGTCCTTGCGCGAGCCAAGAACCACGCGAAACACTGGTGACCCCAACGCTTTGCACACACGCACGCCCAAGGCCAAATGCTCCGCCGCGGTGCCCCAATCTTTTTTGAACGTCACGGAAGTCGGACACAAGCTCCACGAGCCGACATAAAGCCGGATGCCTTTGTCGTCCGCGTGCCTCTTGACCTCACGCAAATAACGTGGCGCGAAGCTCTCGAAAGCAAACAAGTCCGTGATGAACAGCGAATCGCATTTCAGCGTAGCTGCATAATCCACCAACTCATCCGCCTTCCAACCCATCGCCCTCACGGCGAAATTATCCAGCCCCAACCGCAAAGGCTTGGGCGTTTTGGCAAGGGCGGGCAAGGCAGTCGCGCAAGCGCTGGCGGCGATAAATTGGCGTCGATTCATGGGACGCCCATTGGGGAACAGCCGCGCCCGCGAAGCAAGTCTGTTTCGTGCAGGATTGCTTTTTTTGCAAAACCCCATTTCACTGTCGCCCGTGCCAAATGCCACGGAATCATCGCCCATTGAACTGATGCCGAGCTTCGTGCCCCGCCCGCGCGCCACGCACGTGGTGTTCGATTTTGACGGCACACTTTCGTGGCTCCGCCACGGCTGGACCGAGGTGGCACAATCCGTGATCGGCGCGCGTTTCCCCTTACGTGAAGGCGAAACCACCTCCGACATTCGAGCGCATTTATTTCGCGAAATGTTTCGGTTCAACGGCCGCCCCACCCCGCTTTTCACCAAAGAAATGGCCGCGCAAATCCGCCAACGCGGCGGCCAGGCAGATGCCAATGAATTACTCGAGACCTTCCTCCAACCGCTCAACGCCAATGCCCACGAACGCTATGCGCAACTACGCAACGGCACGGCAACGCCCGACGACTTCATTGTACACGGCGGCCGTTCCTTATTGGAGCTGCTCGCCGCACGCGGATTGCGCATCATTATTTTGAGCGGCAATCCGCACGACCAAATCACCGCCG
>JAPKDK010000286.1 GCA_028872645.1 Verrucomicrobiota bacterium | reverse complement strand
CTATTCTCTTCACTGGGTTAACCCTGCTGCTCGGGCCGTTGGGGCTATTCTGGCTCATTCGTTGGCTTTGCCTGCGTAGTCGGAACGATCCGGAATCTTCTCCGGGAGCGGATGATGAGCCGCCTCTTTTGAATGCGGATTCAAACTAAGGAGTCCTAATTACTTCGCCATGCCATTGGGCGCTTGCGCGAATGTCCGCGCGCCGCCACACTGCGCATCGACTTTTTTTAAAATGAAATCACAATGTGTTTCTCGTTGGGGACTGCCGGTTTTGGTGGTCGTTGGGTTGGCTGGCAATTTGGCGGCTGCAAACGCGGATTTGGTTGCCCAAGGCAAAGCGCTTTTCCAAACCAAGATTTGTTTTACCTGCCATGAAGTTACCGGCGGACCGCCGGCACTGGCGGGGGTGGCGATGAAGGCTCCTAAGTTCGACGGTAACTTCTGGGGTAAAGAACGTACTGTTACCCTCGGGTTTGGGGGTAAGGATGCCACGGTGGTTTTCGATGAGGCGTATTTCATTGAGTCCATTCGTAAACCTATCGACAAGGTGGTGAAGAGCGCGGCGGCCCCCATGCCTCCCCCTCCAGCCGTGAATGATCAGGAAATGCAGGCGTTAATGGCTTACGTGAAATCACTTAGTGATGGTACTGCGCCGGCTGCAGGAGCCGGTGGTATCGTAGCCAAGGGTGCTCTCCAGAAGTTCAGGTACCGTGTGTATAATGGTTCATGGAGCAATTTGCCCGACTTCGAAAAGCTCAAACCGGTTAAGACCGGCGAGGCCAAGAGTGGTATTGCTGACACAAACTTCTCTAAGAAGCGTGACAATTTTGGACTTGTGATCGAGGGTGAACTTGAGATCAAAAAGAAGGGCAAATATACCTTCAACCTTGGTTCGGACGACGGCTCGAGATTGCTCGTGAACGGCAAGGTAGTCATCAACAATGACGGAGTGCATGGGGTAATCAACAAAACAGGTTCAGAGAATCTGGATGAGGGTGTCGCGCTCGTTCGCATTGAGTTTTTTGAGAAGGCTGGCGGCGAGCATTTGTCGCTTGATATGTCCGGACCCGGTATCAAGAAACTGCAATTGGCCCGCAACACAGCTCCGCAAGGTGGAGGAAAGAAGCCGGCGATTGCCACCGGTAATCCCATTGAGCCGGAGAACAATGAGGCGGTGATGTATCGCAACTTTATTCAAGGGGCGAGTCCTCGTGGGATTGGTGTTGGCTATCCGGAAAAAGTGAATCTCTGTTTTGACGCCAACGCGATCAACATTGTGATGGTTTGGCACGGCGCGTTCATGGACGGCGCGAAACACTGGAACGGCCGCGGTCAAGGATTCCAACCGCCGCTCGGGCATTACCTCGTGAGCCTCAAGCGCGCGCAAGCCATCGCGGTTTTGCCCGACGCCAAGGCGCCGTGGCCCGCGCTCAAGCTCGGCAACAACGACGATGACCGCGCAAAAGGGCTGCGTTTTCGCGGCTATCGTTTGGTCGAAGGCCGCCGCCCCATTTTCAAATACACCGCGGGCGAAACGGTGATTGAAGATTACGTCATTCCGCAAGCGGGCGCGCTGCCGTCCTTCACGCGCCAACTCACGCTCACCGGTAGTGGCAAATATTATTTCCTTGCCGCCGCCGATGAGCTCATCGAAAAACGCGGCAACAGTTGGAAAATCGGCAAAACCCTCAAGCTCACGCTCGATTCGCCGGATGCACCCATCCTTCGTGACGGCGCAAACGGCAAGGAACTGCTTGTGCCCATCGCTGTGCGCGGCAAGGCAATCATCCGTGCCAAGTACGAATGGGATTTGAACTAAACTTTTAAGAAAGGAATTTTAAAAATGAAAAAACTAATTCTCATCGCCGGTGCATTGATGGTCGGCTTCGCCCACGGCGCGCCTGCTCCGAAGCAAAGCGATTATTACACGTTCACTCGCGTGCCTATTCCGGCCGATGTTTCGCTGGAGGCCAGCGGCCTCGCGATGTTGCCTAACGGCAAGCTCGCGGTCAGCACGCGGCGTGGCGACATTTTTACCGTCAGCAATCCGCTCGGCAAAGCCGATGACATGAAACTAAAACTTTATGCGCGCGGCCTGCACGAGCCGATTGGCATTCACTGGAACGACGGCTGGCTCTACGCCACACAACGCTGCGAAGTCACGCGCATCAAGGACGAAGACGGCGATGGCCGCGGAGATGTCTTCGAGACGGTCAGCGACGGCTGGGCCATCACCGGCGATTATCACGAGTACGCCTTTGGTTCGCAGTTCGACAAGGACGGCAACATGTGGGTGGTGCTGTGCCTCACCGGTTCGTTCAACAGCAATACGCCCTACCGCGGTTGGTGCGTGCGCGTGAATAAAAAGGGCGAGATGATTCCCACCGCCAGCGGCATCCGTAGCCCCGGCGGCATCGGGCTCAATCATCTTGGCGATGTTTTTTATTCGGACAACCAAGGCCCGTGGAATGGTTCGAGCTGCATCAAGCATCTCACCGCCGGTTCATTCCAAAGTCATCCCGCCAGTTACAAATGGTGGAACCTGCCACTGGTGCAAAAGCATATGGGCCCCAAGCCGCCTGTCACACCCAATAGCGATAGCCGCATCCCCAAGGAGCGCGAGCGCGTGAAGGAATACGTGCCGCCCGCATGCGTGCTGCCCCACGGCAAGCTCGGCAACTCCACCAGCGGCTTCGCTTTCGCGAGCAATGAAAAATTTGGCCCCTTTGAAAACCAACTGCTCGTCAGCGACCAAAGCCAATCCAACGTGAGCCGCGTGATTTTGGAAAAAGTAAACGGCGTGTATCAGGGCGCGGCGATTTTGTTCATGACCGGTTTTGGCTCCGGAAACATTCCGTCCTTTTACCATGAAAGCGGCGCGCTCTTTGTCGGCGGCTCCGATCGCGGCTGGGGCGCGCGCGGCGGCAAACGCTTCGCGCTCGACCGTGTGAATTGGACCGGCAAAGTCCCGTTTGAAATTCACGAAATGCGCGCCAAACCCGACGGATTCGAACTCACCTTCACCCACGAAGTTGACCCCAAAACCGCCGGCAACATTGCCAGCTATTCGATGAAAGCGTGGACCTACATCCTCCGCGCCCAATACGGCAGCCCGGAAGTCGACCCCGCCACGCCGAAAATTGTCAGCGCCACTGTCGCTCAGGACAACCGAAGCGTCCGCCTGAAAATTGAGGGCCTCGTCAAAGGCCACGTGCATCATTTAGTTTCAGGGGGTGTGCGTTCCAAGGACGAGCTTCCGCTCCTGCACCCCAACGCCTACTACACGCTCAACGAAATCCCGAAGAAATAGTTTGGAACGATTTCGCAAGCCCGCACCTGCAATGGCGCTGGTTTTTTATGGATTGTCGAGGTAGCCCTTGGCAATCACTTCGCCCAATTGCTCGATGACTTCAGTGGTAATGTCGAGCATCTTTTCCTGCGTGGGCAGGTTAAAGGCTTTGAGGTGAATGAAGCCGGAATCAGCTGCCGCGACTTT
>JAPKDK010000285.1 GCA_028872645.1 Verrucomicrobiota bacterium | reverse complement strand
AGAGGAAGCTCCCCGCAAAAAGTAGCCAAAATTACCAATTTTTGCCCGTCCGGTCGTTTTATTGAACGACCGGACGTTTTTTTTGGATTTTAAGCAAAATAATTCCTAAAGCCACCCCCATATCCTGCCGACTTATAATATAGCGACATTTACAGCCAATAACGCTGTCAACCACGCCCAAGGATGGATTCATCCGAGCAGTTGCCGCTCGTGAGGTGGTATTATGAGAATCAACACGGAAGTTGAAAACAGCAGTTCGGCGCGTGACTTAAGTCACGCCGAGACGCTCAAGAAATTCGGCCTCTTCTTTCAGAAGATGGGCGAGCTTGATCTCGCTGTGTCCGTGTACTCCCGCGTGCTGGACCTCGGCGCCGATTCCCCCGAGCTGCGCTACAACTTCGGCGCCGCCCGCCTCAAACAAATCCGCCCCACCGAAGCCCTCGAACATTTCAAAGCCGCCGCCCGCCGCGAACCCTCCGCCCACGGCATCCATCTCGGCATGGCCAATTCCCACCAGCTCCTTGGCGACATCACCGCCGCCGAGGCTTGCCTCAAGCAGGAACTGCTCATCAACCCCGAGGCCTCCGATGCCGCCGTCAATCTCGGTTGGATTTTGGAGGAACAAAATCGCGTGCCCGAAGCGCTCATGGAATATCGCAAGGCGCTGTACTACGAGCCCAACGATCCGAACCTCCGCTGGAACCACGGCCTCGCCTGCCTGATGCTCGGCGACTTCGCCAAAGGCTGGCGCGATTACGAATTCCGTTGGAAAGCCCGCAAGAAACAGAAGCCCGAATTTAACGCCCCCGAATGGCGCGGTGATCCCCTCGAAGGACGCAGCCTCTTGCTTCACACCGAACAGGGCTTTGGTGATTCAATTATGTTCCTGCGCTTTGCCCGCCAACTCGCCCGCGCACGCAATCGCGTTTCCATCCAGTGCCAGCCCCAGCTCAAACGCCTCTTCGCCGGAGTGCCCGAGCTCGATTCCGTCGTGGCCCCCGGCGATACCCTGCCCACCTTCGACGTGCACGCCCCCTTGATGAGTCTCCCCAAACTGCTCAAACTCCAACGCGAAACTGATCACCACAGCCCCTCTTACATTAGCCCCGTCGATTCCCCATCAAAACTCCCCGGCTATAAACCCGGCTACAAACACATCGCCGTCACCTGGAGCAGCGCCCCGCACAGCGAAATCACCGAAAAGAAATCCGTTCCCTATTCGCTATTTCGCAATCTATTCGATACCCCCGGCTGCCAATTTTACAGCGTGCAAATCAATGCCGACGCCACCGCCGTGGCCGATATGAACCAGCGCACAAACGTCCACGACCTGCGCGATCACATCAGCGATTTTGCCGACACCTCCGCGATACTCAGCCAAGCGGACCTCGTGATTTCCGTGGACACCGCCACCGCCCATCTCGCCGGCGCGCTGGGCCGTCCTTCTTGGACGCTCTTGCCCCACGCCGCCGATTGGCGCTGGCGATTGCATCGCAACGACACCCCATGGTACCCCACCATGCGACTCTTCCGCCAAAGCCGTACCAACCAATGGGGCGATGTGATGGAAGAAATCCAACATTGCCTGTTGAATTACGGCGCAGAACTCCGCACCTCCGAACTCGCCGGAGGTGTGGTGGAAGCCACAAATACATCTGCGATAAGTTAAGTCGCCCGGACTTTCTTCAGCTTAAATATTTCCAATTCAACCTGCCGCAGGTGAAGGCGTTTGGAGACCGGCATTGACGAAGGCGTCGAATAGATTTTCAGGAATGGCGCGATGAAAGTCGCCGGGGATGTCCTGCCCGCCCGAGAGAAATGAAACGGGCAATTGCGTGGCGAGCATCACGTTCCAGACTTTGCTCCAGCGTTCGGCTTCGTCGATGTGCGTGAGCAAAATTCCCGCGAGCGGCAGATGCGAAAACGCGCGCGCCTGCCGCAGCAGCAATCCCAAATCGTACGAAGCATTGAGCACCAGTTGAATTTCCATCGGCGGCATATCCGCCAAACCGCGCGCGAGGGCCTCGAGCGCGTCGGGATTGTCGGTCGTCACGCCGGGGAGATCCACGAAGCGCATCGTGTCTTCCGGCGGTTGATCATTGTCATCCCAAAATCGTTCCACCGGAATTTGCATCAGCTCGCCGTGCAGGCTGAGAAACTCCGCCGTGTTGACGCGGTCGCCATCCAGTCGCCACACGCGCACGGGCTTGCGATTCACCAGCGATTCCTGCGTCATCCATTTGCAGAGCGCGGTGGTTTTTCCCGTGCCGGGTGGGCCCACCAAAACCCGCACCGGATTGCCGGGCTTCTCCACGCGCCGGGCGATTTGATTCCAATATTCCGAAAGCACATCACGCAGCAATTCCATTTCTTCAATGAGATTGCGCGGCTTGGTGCCACCCAGAAAATTGCGCGCTTGCGCCGAAAGCCAACGGGCGTGTGAAGGCAGCAAACCCAGTTCTTCCAAAACCTGCACCGCCGGCATCGCTGCCACCTCGGGGCGCCCGCCGTGGGATTGAGCGATCATTTGCACGAGCTTGGCCGGAAGCTTGGCATTCGGATTGGGGGCGCCACCTTGCAGCACGCCGGTGCCGCCGCGCGCGGTGAGTTCTTCTTCCAGTTCACCCACGCGGGTGGCCAGTTGCAGCATCGCTTCTTTTTCGGAGCGTTCGGGAGTGGATTTCGTGGCCAGCACTTCCACTTGTTTACCGTTCCACATCCGCTTGAGCACTCCGGCCTGCACGGGGCGCACGTTGAGAATCACGGCATCGACGCCCAGTTCATCGCGCACTTTTTCCAGTGCGTCCTGGGGCGAATCGGCGATGAGTTTGACAACATTCATTCGGCAGGTGGCCGGTCAGCCACTCTTTATTGAATGGCCGGGATTGCCGCCACGGGCACAATCTCAATCTTCGGTGGCAGCTCCTCGTAGCTGAGGAACGCTAACTCGGGGAACTTCGCCGCAAAGAACTTGCGGAGTCCAGCCCGAATCATTGCCGAACAAATAATCACGGGCGGTTTGCCTTCGGCGATCATCGGCTGAATGGCCTGATGCAGTTGATGCGAAAGGTGCTCGGCGATCTTCGGGTCGATCAGCAGTTGCATTTCGTTTTGCGATGGACGGATGCCTTTAACCATTTCCTCCTCGAGCCACGGATCTAGCGTGATGGACGGGAGATTGCCTGATTCGTCGAGGTAAGGCTTCACCACCTGCGCGCCGATGGAGCGGCGGGCTTGCTCGGAAAGTTCATCGGGGTTTTTCGTAGTGGCCGCGTAATCGGACACGCGCTCAAGGATGCCCACCATGTTGCGGATGGATACGCCCTCGACCAGCAGGTTTTGCAACACGCGTTGCACTTGCCCCACCGAAAGCAAATTCGGAACCAACTCGTTCACCAACGCCGGATGATCCTCCTTCAAATTATCGAGCAACACCTGGACATCCTGTCGGCTGAGAATCTGGTGGCAACTGCGCTTGATCGTCTCGCTGAAATGCGT
>JAPKDK010000031.1 GCA_028872645.1 Verrucomicrobiota bacterium | reverse complement strand
GGCGAAGGTGGGCAGCGTTGCGCGCGTCGGCGTGCACTGCGGCATGCTCCACGCGTTGTGAAACTTCATCCCGCCTTTCGCGAGCGCGTCGATGTGCGGCGTCTGAATATTGTCCGCCCCGTAACAGGAAATCCAATCCTTGCCGAGGTCATCGACCATGATGAATATGATGTTGGGCTTGCCTGCAAGCGCGATACTTGCAAAGGCAAAGAACAACGTGAGTGTGAGATAGCGCAACATCATTTGTTTAACTGCCTAAATATTTTAGCAGAGGCTTGGCTTCAGCGAGGGGAAAAGGACGCTGGAGATGATCGTGGATTAACCGAGCGGGATCGAGACCGAGGAGATGGTAAATGGTGGCAGCGATTTCCGAGGGTGACACGGCGTCCTCCACGGGCTCGGAAGCGGTCTTGTCGCTCTTGCCGTAAAGCTGGCCGCCGGGCACGCCCGCTCCGGCCATCCAAATGGTGTTGCATTTTCCCCAGTGATCGCGCCCGGCTTTTTTGTTCACGCGCGGCGTACGGCCGAATTCGCTGTTCCACACGATGAGCGTGTCGTCGAGCAGTCCACGCTTTTTAAAATCATCGAGCAGGTGTGCAAGGGGCTGGTCGATCTGAGGCACGAGCCGATCCTTGAGTTGGTTGAAATTATCGGCATGCGTATCCCACGAATATTTCTGGGGCGGATCCTGTCGATGCCAATAGACAGTGGTCATTTTCACACCGGACTCCAACAAGCGCCGCGCCATCAACAGGCTTTGGCCGAAAGGATGCATACCATAGCGTTCGCGCTCGGCCTTGCCTTCGGCGGCGAGATTAAAAGCCGCGGCTACCTTGGGCGAGGTGAGCAGGTTGTAGGCTCGCTGATTGACCGCGTCAAGGTCGGCATGGTCGAGTGTGGTGGTGATTTCGCGACGGAATTCATCGAAGCGGCGGGAGAGTCCCACGCGTGCCCGTATGCGTCCCGCGTCCAAGCCTTCCGTGGGTCGCATACCGGACACTTTGAAGTCTGGCTTATCCGGATGTTCATCAATCACAAACGGGTCAAACCGCCGCCCAAGAAAACCGCCATTCTGCCCAGGCGTCACAAAGCCGGCCGTGGTGCCAATCACCTGCGGCAATGCAACGAATGAGGGCAGACCATTGTTCGCCGGGGCCAATTTGCTAATCACCGAACCCATGTGCGGATAATCCGTAGGCCGCGCGCCAAAATTTTCCTTGGCCAACGGATGCTTGTGGCCGGTGAGCATCCAGTGTGCGCCGGTGGAATGATTACTGTCGCTGTGCGTTACCGACCGGATGAAGCCGAGCTTATCCGTGTGCCTCGCGAGGTTCGGTAGCAATTCGCTGATACGAATACCCGGCACCTTGCTGGCGATAGGTTTAAAAATACCGCGCACTTCGGAGGGCGCATGCGGTTTCATATCAAACAAATCAATATGTGAAGGCCCGCCCCACATGAAAATCATCAGGCACCGTTTAGCGCGACCAAAGGTTCCTTGAGATTTGCCTGAAGCGCCCAGCAACGATGACAGTGAAAGCCCCAGCGGCGCCAGCCCGCCGATGCGCAACATTGCTCGTCGACTCATGCCATCACAAAAGCCCATCGACCCATTGCCGCGCAACTCAATCATCGCGGCGATTATGCGCCTTAATCCCGCAAAGACAAGGCGGAATGGTTCGACACACTAACTAAAAACGAGCCTGCGAGTTCAAAAAGGCTACTTGCCGCCAAACAAAAACTCCTGCCCCACCTTCAGCACGTGCAACCGCAGCCCGGTGGCAGACTGGAGTTTGCCCTTTTCGGGCTTGGCCAATTTAGCAGCGCGAGAGTCGATGACGATGATGCTATTCTCGCCCATGACGGTGAAGCGTTTGCCGCGCACGATGATGGCCGTGGCCTCGCCGATGCCCACGCCGAGGTGAGCGGGATGGTCGAGCACAGCGCTGAGGAGGCGGTTCATACGGCGGCGCGCGATGAAGTGTTGGTCGATGATAAGCCCCGGCGCAAGGCCGAGCCCCGTGGTGATGGGCGTGTTGCCCGCGCGCAGGGCGGGCTTTTCGGGCATTGCGGGAATCATCACCGCCGACATTACCGCCGCGCCCGCGCTGGTGCCGCCGAAGAGCAAACCGCCTGCGTGGCGATCGCGAATGATTTTCACGAGGGCTGCTTTTTCCAACGCCTCGTACAAGGCCGCTTGGCTGCCGCCGGGAAACCAAACGGCTGTCGCCTTCTCCAACCGCTTGCGCGCGTCCTTGGGATTTTTCAACTCCACGATGAAAACTTGTGCGCCCAAGTCGCTGAACATTTTTACCGACGACTGGCCACGGTCTTCACGACTCGACGCTTGCGGAAGCACGGCGATGCGCGCGGCTTTGCCTCCTGCGAGTTTTACAAAAAGTTGGCGCACGGCCAACGGCGTGCCACCGCCACCGACGATGACTAATGGGCCAGAGGCAGCCTTCAGCGGCATTACGTGAACCACTATGAGAAACAAAAAAAACAATCGCATCGCCAGAGCTTCGCTGCGAACTGATGCTGAAACAAGACGGAATGAACTGTAGCCCCGACCTACAAATCGACACGCTCGCCTTGCTCGGCGATACGGAATCCGGCGGTGCGGATAGTTTTGGCGGCGGCGCTGCGCGGGTCGTGGGCGGGGTTGGTGTGGTTGAGATGAAGGAAGCGGATCTTGGCGCGCACGGCGGCGGGTTGGGTTTTCAAGCGCCGCATGGTCTCGGCGATGAAGGGATGCGGGATCTTCGACATGTCGCGACCGGGCAATTCGCCATCGGCATAAAACGTGCCGTCGAGATAGGCGACGTCCACGCCGGCGAGCGCTTTTTCGAGCGGCATTTTCCAGCGCTCCCATTTGTCGATGTCCGGCAGCCACAGGATCTTTTGGCGCTGTCCTTCGATGCGAAAGCCGACCGTTTCCGAAAACTCATCACGATGCGGCACGAGAAATGGAGTGACTTGCAGCCGCTCATTCAACGCAAACGCACGCCCATCGCGCATCGGTCGCAGTGCGATATTTTTCAACTGCACCAACTGGCTCCACGGCCCTTGCGTGCGCAGGAATTTTTCCATCCGCGGCATCGCGTGGACCGGCACGCCATCCGCCCCCATCACCTCGCGCCCAAGATGAAGGAGCCCCGCGTAATGCCCTATGTGCGCGTGCGTAAGCAAAATGCCATCAATGCGCCCGGCGAGTTTGGGATGTGCCGTGTCAAACCGCCGTGCTTGCCGCGGGAAACTCGGCGTGCATTCGATGAGCCAACGCTGGCCGGAAACGGGGTCGATGAGCCCAAGACTCGCGGGGTCGCGCCGCTTTGTCGCATCGCCCCACGCATTTTTGCAGCAAACTTTTTTGCAACCCGCCTGCGGGAAACCGCCATCCTGCGCGGTGCCGAGCACAACGGCGAAGGGCCCGCGCTTCGGTTCAGCGCCTTCAACCCCGAGAGCCGCCGGCGCGAGGGCCGTGCTCGCGAGGAATTGGCGGCGCGTTATTTCCAAGTATTGTCCTTCAACGGCTGGCCGTTGGTGGTGAGGATTTGAAAATGATGAAAGCCCGCGCCAAGACCGTTGTAGCGCCACACCACTTTTTTATCGCGCGTGACCTCGAAGAGCTTCACCGCGTTTCCCTTTGCGTGATAACTGGTGACGACCGTGTTGCCATTGGGCAACCGCTGCACACCGCAGGCGTCATCAAAAAGATTTTCGCCAATGTCCGCATTGGTGACACTCCACACAATTTTGCCCTTCGCGTCCACCTCGATAATGCGGTTGCCATTGGTGCAGCCGATGAGCGTATTGCCATTGGCCAACCGAATAGCAGTAAACGGCCAATCGCGCTTGGCGCGCCCACGATCGTCAGTCGGGAAACTGCGGACCACCTTGCCCGTGCCCGGCTCATATTCCATTACCGCAAAATCCAGCAAATGCGGCGCGATATAATTGCCATTGGGCAGCACCCGAAGCATTCGCGTTTGCATATGAAAATTTTTCTTCTGGCACGCCAGCGGCATGGATTTCAAAATCTCCCCCTTGCGATTAATCACAATCGCCCGCGGCTCCGGCCCCAGTTCGGCCACCAAATATTTTCCATCACCCAAAGGCTGCACTGTGCTGATTTCCTTTTGTTGCCCTTTATAAGACCACACAATTTTTTTTGTCTTGCGATCCACCTCTGCCACCCCGCCGTTGGGAAACCCTTTCGTGCCATACAACGCGAGTAGAACATTGCCGTTCGGCAACACCCATCCATCGCTGGCTGGCATATCAAAGCGCCATTGCACCTTGCCATCCTCGCCCACAATCACCACGCGATTGGCCTTTCCCACGCCCAGGAACGAATGCGTGATGGCCCCTTTCTTTTCGGCAAATAAAGTCGTGGCCGACAGCGCAAAAAGCGCCATCGCCGTTTTAAGGAATTGGATTGAGTATGTTTTCATAAAATGAGTTTTACTTGTCCGGCGGTCGATGCGAGGGGATTTGCGCTTTGAAATCGCCGAGGCTGTGCCAATAGAGGCGCTTGTTCAAATCCACTTCGGTGATGGCGATGGTACCCCAGTCCTTGGCCTGCGCGAGAGGTTTGCCATCATGGCCGTAAATAGCCGAGATCATCCAGTTACTGGAGGCATCGGTGTATGTGCTGCTAACGATATAAACGTGATTCTCGCAGGCGCGTGCCGCGCCAAGCATTGGGTTGCAGCCCCACACGGGCCACGCGATGATCTCCGCACCGTTGTTGCTGAGGTTGCGCGCGACTTCCGGGAAAAACCCATCGTAGCACACCATCATACCCACCTTGCCGAAGCGGGTTTGGAAGACGGGATACTTGGTGCCCGGTGATAATCCACCCTCGATCTCGCCGCGCGGCAGGCACACCTTGCGGTAATTACCGACGACATTGCCGCCTGGCCCGATGAGTACGGCGACGTTGTAGACGAGGTTTTTGTCGCGCTCTAAGAGGCCGACCACGATATACAGATCGTGCTTTTTAGCCAGCGTGCCGAAGTACTTCGTGGATGGCCCGGGGATGGGCTCGGCGCACTCGGCATAAGTGCGGCCGCTGCCAAAGAATGTGAGAGTCTCGGGCAGCACGACAAAGTCAGCCTTCTTTTCCGCTGCCTCGGCGATGAGCGGTTCAAAGAGGCGGCATTTCTCGGCGTTGGTCTTACCCGCGCGCGGCTTGAAATGAGTGGTTGCCAACCGTACCTTGCGTGGCTTGGGTTCAGCTACTGGTTTTATAGAGACGTGTCGCCAACTTACCCGTCCGTCATCCAGCCAGCGCAGGAAAAGTTCCACCTTTACCTGTGTAGCTGCTTTTGGCGCACGAAAGATATCGAGCACTTCAACCCAACCACCGCGCGTCATGGCACCAGTGGTGCGGGGAAACTCAGGCTCTGCCCTAGGCGCAGTGCCGGGGCGGTAAGAGGAATAAGTCGGCTCATCACGTTGCACTTTATTGCCGGCGGCATCCAGCCAGATCAACCGTTCGACAATGTGCCTATGCACATTTTGAATATCGACATCCCATGTTTTTCGTGTCGCAGAAAAACAGTAATACTTCCCGCCTTTCACCGGAAAGTGTGCCTGCCACTGGCCCACTGCGCCCTTGCGACCATTGGCATCAATCTTAAACACGCCATTCTGATGCTCAAACTTAGGGCTAATCTCTTCGCGCGGCGAGTGGGTCTCCCAGCCCTTGGGCGTTGTATCAGCAAAAAGGACATGAGAAACCAAAAGACAAGCAATGAAAGAGGGCATGTATTTCATAATAAATCTTGGGTGGACTCGGCTAGTTTTTCGTGTGGAAGCTAAAAACGCAAGCCAAAGGTCGAAGAGGATTAGTCGCTCGTTCCAGAGGAAGGACTCGAACCTATCTCACCGGTCCCCAGACTTTTTCCATGATTTTGTACATCCGGGGATCGTGCTTTTTAAGTTCCCCGCGCACAAACGGGTAAAAATCATTCACGCCCAGGTAGGCTTCGGTACTCTCGGCAAAATATTCCTTGTGATTGTTCAAACCGTAATGACGCACAGTACTTCCTGTGTAGAGCATCACCTTCTCATAAATGCCCGCTTTCTTGGCCGCCTTGTAGGCCTCGATGATTTCTTTGTTATCAAAACTGAGCACTTGATCGTGATAGGCGTGCGCCAGTTCGTGCATTACCACGTAAGGATGTTTGGCCCACATATGCGGGGCGTAGAGGGCGGCCGCGCGTGGGATGTGCACGTGCTTGACCAACGCGGGGTCGTGACGATTGGCGCGCAGCCACGTGACGCCGGGGTGGTATTGCATATTGCCAAGGCGCGGGTTGTTTAGCTCCAGCCGAATGGGTAGTTTTTGCAACTCCTTTACCTTTGCCTCGGGCAAAATATATTTCACACGCTGCAAATGGTTGGCCAGTGCGGTGAGGGCTTTGTCCGCAACGGCTTTGTTTTTCTTTTCCAGTAGTTGTGGCTCGACGGCGATGGTCCAACCTTCCACGTCTTTTTTGACGGGTTGATAGAATTTCGATTTGGGTTCCACCGCGGATAATGCCATCGCGGCGTACAGTGAAAAGAAGATGCAAATTTGTTTATTCATTGGTGCGGCTAAGTTAGCAGCTGCTCCGGTGGGCATCAACCCTGCTCTGGCGTGCGTAAAGACGAGCATTGGCTGCGCGGTAAAGATATCATAGTCTCACGCGCATGGAACATCGGGAACTGAATCACGTGGCACTGCACGTGGCGGATGTGGCGGCGAGCTGCGAATTTTATGAGCGGGTGCTGGAGTTGAAACCCATGACGCGGCCGACTTTCAAATTCCCCGGCGCATGGTATCGGCTGGGGGCCACGCAGGAATTGCATCTCATCGGCAATCGCGCCGACCCCGTGCACAGTGGCAATCGCGGCAACCATTACGCGCTGCTCATCGACGACATGGACGAATGGGAAGCGCACCTGCAAAAGCTGGAAGTACCGTATCGCGAACGTCGCACACGGCCAGATGGAGCGTTTCAAATATATGTGAAAGATCCCGATGGGCACACCATCGAGCTATGCACCTCACCGGTGATGGTAAATTAATTTTTACGAAGTTGCAACCAAGCCTGCCCCGGCCTTTCCACGCGGAACTGCACCAGCCGTCGGTGCTCCACTTCGGTGACGTAAACTGTGCGTCCGTCGGGGCCGCCGAAGCAGAGGTTGCTGGGCTTGGCTCCGAGCACGTCAATCTCGCGCAGGATTATTCCGGCGGGTGACAGCACCACCACCGTGCCTTTGCCGTGACGGGTGATGTACAAATTGCCGTCGATGTCGCAGCGCATTCCGTCGAAGCCGTGGTCGGGGAATTTTTTCAGCAGCGTCTTATTGGCCAGCGAGCCATCGGGCTGAATGTCGAACACCCACACGTTGCGCTGCACGCTTTCGTTGACGTAAAGTTTTTTCCCATTAGGGCTCACTTCGATACCGTTGGTGGTGCCCATGTTTTCAGCGAGACGCGTGACTTTTCCGTCGGTGTCGATGCGCCATAGTTGCCCGGTCTTTTCCTTCCAATTGGGGTCGCTGGCAAAGAGCGTTCCATCGGGCGCGATGGCGAGGTCGTTGGGTTGGTTCATCCTTGGCTCGTGCGCGAAGACTTCAATTTTCCGCGTGGTGGGATCGATGCGCAGCACGTTGTGCCCCGTGTAATCGGCCACATACATTTTGCCTTCACGATCAAACCGAATACCATTGCCAATGCTTGCGCCCGGTAGCGTGACGAACACCTCCGACACGCCGGCCGGCGTGGTGCGGCCGAGGGTGTGTTGAGCCTTAAAATTGACGGCGAAAATATTGCCTGCCAAATCACAGGCCGGCCCCTCGATGCCGGCGGTGAAGGCGTTGGTGGCGGTGAGCGGCGTGGCGGTATACAGCGTTTCAACCGGTTTGCAGAAAGGACATTGGCAGGCTACGCTCAGCAAAAGGAGGCCGACGAGAAGGACAGTTTTCATTCGCGCGAGTGTCGGCGGTGCACATCAAAAAATCAACATTTGCGCGGCATTTTATTTTGCCAATCGATTGGGGCGACTCCATCGGATGCGCGCCAGCAGCAAATCGCCGCGGGCATTTTTGCGGGGCATCCATTCGCCCACAGTCACCCACGATTCGTCTGGACCGGCGTTGGTTACGTTGAAATTCCCCATTAACGCCACGTTATTGGGATCCTTCACGCCATCGCCCACCAGTGGCAACACCACGCGCTCGGTGGATCTGATCAGCCGCCGCGTGCGCACCTCCACCTGCGCCACGTACAACGGCGCACGCCAGCGGATGATTCCGGTGTTGGATTTGTCTTTGCGCGTGTACACCAAAAACAACCCGTCCGAATGCGTGAGCCAATGTTGTTGCGTGGTGGACATCGTGACCGGCTCGCCATTATCCCAAACCCATGGTTGCTTGGGTTCCCAGTTGAGGCCGTCGGGGCTGGCACTTTGGTAGCCGTGATCGTCCTCGGCGCGAATGGTGATGTAGAATTTCTTGCCAAACTGCGTGACCGATGGCTCCAGCAAACCACGCTTGTGCGCGAGTTTCAGCGGTGGCCCCACTTTTTTGATGCTCAACTTTTCGCCATCGAACCCGCACAACACACCCGCCACTGATCGATGCGTCGGTTTGTCGCCAAAGGTAAAGGCCAACAGGATGTCGCCATTGGGCAGCACCACGCGCTGGCCACAGTTGTTGGAATAAATGAACGCGCCGCGCGGATCGTTCCATTCCAGAATGCGCCGCTTGGACCAAGTGCCATCCGGCCGTCGCACAGTGTACACCGGATAACGCGCCAGTTGATCGCCGCGCGCGAATTTTGGGCCCTTGTAAAAAACAACGTGGCCCATCGCCAAAATAGTTTTGGTAGGTGGATGATATTGGGGCACCACATCGCACACCCCGGCCATCAACCCGGGATGCTTCGCCACGGGAACGCGGCCCAAGGAAGGGATGGGACGAAACTTGGCCCAAGTCTTTCCCAAATCCGCAGACTCGGACCAATGCACGGGCCCAAAATAATCCGAGCCGCCAATGGATTGCACTGTCATGAACGCGTGCGCCGCTGCCTGTTTTTTTCCGGGCACGCGACAGGCGCGTGGGTGAAACCAAGTGGTCGCCTTGCCATCGCGGTTTTGGCGGACGACTTGTTTTTCAATCGAGGCAATCAGCCCCGCATCCGCGCCAAGAACGGCTAGTGAAAACAGAAACGAGAAAAGCAACAGGCAATGACGGTGCATCGGCAAAGCCTCTGTGCGTTTGCGCTCGCGGTCAAGTCCACCGATTAACCGTTGGCAATGAGCAGCGGTTTGTTGCCGCGCTCGATGAGGTCTTTGCAGAGGCTGCCGGTGAAAAATTCCACCACGCCGCTGCTGCCGTGGGCACCGAGGGCGATGAGGTCAAAGGGCTTGCTGAAATCCGAGTTGAGCAATTCACGAATGTCGCCCGACTCAGTTTTCACTTCCACGTGGTCGAAGCCATGGGAGCGCAGGAAGCCGGCGGATTTGGTGAGCAACTCAAGGCTGTCGTTTCCATCATCCGAACAATGCAACAATGTGACGCGTGCTTTGGAGCGCCCATAGAGCCGCGCGAACTGCCGCAGCGCGCGCATCGAATGTAGGCTGCCGTTGAGGGCGATTAGCGCGTCGAATTCGTCGTCCGGTTTCCAGCCCAAAGGCACGGCAAACACCGGCGCGAGTGAGCGATCCATAATCGTCTCCAGCGAATCGCCCGGTTCATCGTCGTCCGTGCCGTACTCGCCGTCGTCGCCCGCGCCGCTGCCGTAAGTGAAAAACGTGCGCAAGCCGATCACCACGCAGTCAAAAAAATTGGACTCCTCCAAAATGGATGCCGCCGGAGTGCCCTGCATTTCAAACTCCGTGTGGCGCACGCCCGCCGCTTCGCAACGCGCGCTGAAGTTGGCCAGCAAACCCTCCATCAACTCGTGGTACTCCGCTTCCTTGGCGGCGATGCTCGTCTTGGCAAACTTCATCGCGCCCAAGGGCACGGCGCCCACCGAGCGCGAGATGCCCTCCGCATCCAGCACCACCAACCCCTCCAGGCTGGCATCGTGGTGCTTGGCGAGCCAGCACGCGTAGGCGATGGCAGAGTCGGTGTAAGTGGATTTATCGAGACAAACCAGTATACGATTAATCATAGCAATGGTTGGGCGCAAATGGGCCGCGCCCGTGTGTGTTTATTAAAACCACATTTTTTGATTAAACTCAATCCTTAAGTCCGCGCAAAAATAATTCGTCCCCTTGGTCGTGAAACCATTGATTTAGGGAACGCCGCATACGCTGCAGCCGCGCGCGGCGTACTGGCGAACGCGATAGGTCATTGAGCTCGTGCGGATCATCCGTGAGATTGAAAAGCTGATGACGACCGGTCTTGAGGTAAAAAATCAGCTTCCAGTTTTCCACCCAAATCATCCGCTGCACATCCTGAAAATAACCGTAGCCCGCCGAATGCACATTCTCTCGCTGCCCCCGCAGAAGGGGCGCAAGGCTCCTGGCCTTCACGGACTTTGGAATAGGCAAGCCCGCCAGATCGCACACGGTGGGATACATATCCCGCAAAAACCCAAACGCCGGCACGCGCTGCCCCTTGGCAATTCCCGGGCCGCTGATAATGAAGGGCACGCGAATGGTGTGGTCGTACATATTTTGTTTACCCATTAACCCGTGGCTGCCGAGGGCCAGCCCGTGGTCGCTGGTGAAAATGACAAACGTGTTGGCCAGCCGCCCATCCGCACGGAGTTGGTCGAGCATTCGGCCAACCTGCCGGTCGATGTGATCAATCACCGCGTAATAAACCGCCAGCTCGTCAAGCACATCCGCCTTCGTGCGCGGCCACGGCAGCAACGCCTCATCGCGGCCCTTGAGGTTGCCGTGATCGAAGGGATGCTCGGGCAGAAAATTTTCCGGCAGTTTCATTTTCGCGCGCGTGTATTTTTTCTCGTAGCCGGGTGGAACCACCAGCGGATCGTGCGGACCGGTAAAATTCACGTGCAGAAAAAACGGCTGCTCCGTCTTGCGTTTCAAAAACTCCAGCGCGCCATCGGCAATATACTTGTCCGTCAACGGCGTGAGGCCGATGCCCTTTTGCAACTCCGGTTTGCCTTTTGAATTTTTAAATGTCCAATTCCGATAACCGGTAATCGGCCGACCCTTGCGGCCACGAATGACTTCACCTCTTTTCCAAGTGCCCCCACCGCCACTGAAGAACCCGCGCGTTTCATGATACCCGCGCGTGGTGGGCTGGCCGTCATTCATCCACTTGCCGCTGTACCACGCGTGATAACCGCCCGCCGCCATCGCCGCCGGCCACAATGTTAGTTTGGGGTTGATGCGTTCGCCCCCCAAGCCGCGCACGCCATTGCGGTAGCCGGTGCAACCGGTGAGAATTTCCGCGCGGCTTGGCACGCACAAAGGATTGGAGCAAATGAAGTTTTCAAATGTCGCCCCATTTTTCACTAGCCAATCAAGGTTGAGCGTGTCAATGCGCGGATTGCCCAGCGCGGCAATGGTGTCGGGTCGTTGGTCGTCAGTGACGATGACCAAGAAATTTGGCTTCGCCGCCCACAACGGCAACAACAACAGCCACAGTGCAATCAAGCATCGCATAAAAAAAGGATGCCGTGATGCCCGAATATTTGCATCAACTTTTTTCCGCGCCCGCCCAAGCACGCACCGTTCCCAGCGGCACTTTTGCCCACGCGCGTTCGTGCAAATAATAAATCAACATCTTCGCCACGACTTCCACCGCGCCAATCTTGAGTGCAACCGTCACATCGCCAACGATAAAATACGCGATGGCAATGGTGGTAAGCGTGGCCAACACGCGCCAGCTCAGCGCCTTGAGCACGCTGCGCAAGCGCGATTCACGAATGACTTCAGTGCGGTCGATGCTTTCCGGTTTGTCGGCGTCCATGCGTGGAGGCTACGCTAAATCGAAGTCGGTGAAAATCTCCGTGTGTGTCCTGTTTTGCAAAACCCGCGCGAGCGGTGTATCGCCCCCATCCGCCAACGAGGCACGCAAGGCTTCCTTTTTCCCTTCGCCCGCGGCGAGCACCCACACCTCGCGCGCGGCGGCGAGCGCGGGATAGCCCAGCGTGATGCGGCGCGGCGGCGGCTTGGGACCGGTGATGGCACGATAAACCGCGCGAGTTTCCATCGCCTCCGTGTCGCCGGGAAAAATCGACGCCACGTGGCCGTCCTCGCCCAAGCCGAGAAAAACCAAATCGAGAACCGGTTGGCCGTCCTCATCCAAATCCGCGATGCGGCAAATCTCCGCTTCAGCTTGTTGCACCGCAAAGGCTTCGCCGCGTTCGGTGAGGATGCGATGCACCTGCGGCTCGGGAACTTTCAACGCCAGCAACAACCGCACAGCGGCGAGTTTAAAATTACTCTCTTCATCCGTGGGCGAAACGCAGCGTTCATCGCCCCAAAAAAAATGCGCGTTTGCAAAGGCATCTTCCGAAGCTTGGGCGACTACTTCCGCGTATAATAATTTGGGAATGCGACCGCCCGAAAGTGCCACAGTAAATAAGTCGCAATCGGCCATCGCACCGAGCCATCGCAAAGCCGCTTCGCGGGCGAGGTCTTCGGCGCTGTCGAACGTGCGCAGGGCGTGATTCATTTTGCGGGCTGGGGATTGTGCCACACGTGACCGTCCTGCGCGAGGAGGTCTTCCGCCGCCTCGGGCCCCCACGTGCCGGCCGCATAAAATTCGCGGTTGCTCAACGCCTCACCGCCCCAACCGGCGCGAATGGCATCGACAAATTGCCACGCGGTTTCCACTTCATCGCGCCGAATAAAGAGCGTGGCATCGCCTGCCATCGCTTCGAGCAATAAGCGTTCATACGCTTCAGGCGTATACGCGCCAAATTCTGCATCGTACCCGAAATGCATCCGCACCGGCCGCGTGGCGATGGTGGTGCCAGGGACTTTACCATTGAAGCGCAGGGAAATTCCTTCGTCTGGCTGCAGCCGCAGTGTTAGTGCGTTGCGATCGAGATCGAGATTGCCCTGCGCGGCAAAAAGCACGCTGGGTGTGGGCCGAAATTGCACACGCACTTCGCTGGCGCGCAGCGGAAGGTTTTTCCCGGTGCGCAAATAAAACGGCACACCGCTCCATCGCCAATTATCGATGAACAGTTTGAGCGCAGCATAGGTTTCCACATTGCTCTCGGGATTCACTTTTTCTTCCTGGCGATAGCCCGTGCGGTTTTCACCATTCACCGTGCCGGCAAAATACTGACCGCGCACGACTTGTTGCGCCACCGCCTCAGGCGTCATCGGGCGGATAGATTTGAGTGCCTTCACTTTTTCATTGCGGATATCCTCGGCCGCCAGCGAGGGCGGTGGCTCCATGGCCACCAGCGAAAGGATTTGCAGAAGATGATTTTGCATCATATCGCGCATCGTGCCGGCCTCTTCAAAATAACCGCCGCGACTGCCTACACCAATGTCTTCACTCACCGTGATTTGCACGTGCTCGATGGCCTCGCGATGCCAGAGTTGTTCGAAGATAGCGTTGGAGAAACGGAACATCATAATGTTCTGCACCGTTTCCTTGCCGAGATAATGATCGATGCGAAGGATCTGTCGCTCGCGCGCGTGCTTCACCAGTTGGGCGTTGAGTTCGCGCGCGGATTGGAGGTCGTGCCCGAAAGGTTTCTCTACCACCACACGCTGCCAAAACTGGTCGCCCTCTTCCCAGCGATGCAGAAGCTTGGCCTTGTGCAAATGATCCACCACATCGGCAAATAAGCTCGGCGAAATGGCGAGGTAAAAAATCAGATTATTGGCAAGCTGTTCGTTATCAAAATCCGCCAAGCGCGTTCCCAAGCTCGCGTACGCTTCCGCATCAGTGAGATCGCCGCGATGGTAAAAGAGATTTTTTGCAAAGGCCTCCCACTGCGCGGCATTCACTTCCGGCGAACGCGAGAAACGCTCGATGCCCGCCTTCATTTCCTCGCGCCAGCTTGCATCGGTCTTATCGCGGCGCGCGAAGCCCACCACTCGGAAAGGCTCAGGCATCTGCCCGTCTTTATAAAGATGGAACAGTGCCGGGATCAGCTTGCGCACGGTAAGATCGCCACTCGCGCCAAAAATCACAATCGTGCACGGCTCATCCGCCTTGCGCCCTTCATCCGACCGCGAGAGTCCAGGAATTACAGCAGTTTCCATCTGCGCGGTAGCATACGGGGTGGGTAGCAGAGAGTTCAATACTTGAGCTCAATACAAATTTTTGTTGCGTGAAAACAAACCATTTTGCGTGAAAATCACACACAAAAACACCCAACACCTGTGAATAAGTTGAAGGAAATACCAATCTGCCTGTTATTCTGAATGATTCATTTTGCGGCATGAAATCTGCTTTAAGGCCGCTAACTGACTATATATAGTCACAACCCAAAACTGTACCTATCCCCAAAAAATGAAAAAACCCACAAAATCTAAAAGAGGTTTCACGTTGATTGAGTTGCTGGTGGTGATCGCCATCATCGGCATCCTCGCCTCCATGCTCCTGCCTGTACTGGCCAAGGCCAAGGCGAAGGCTGGTCAAGTAAAAAGCGCCAATAACATCAAGCAAGTTCGTATGGGCATCAAGCTGTGGTGTGACAATGACTTTGAAGGCGGCAACCCGAACTATCACAACCAAGGTGACTGGAACAAGAACTTCTGGTACCACAAGGCGATTCAATATAACGGCTTTGACGCCCGCGTAATGCACAGCCCGGGCACTTCACTCAACAAGAGTAGTTGGTGGGGCAACGCCATCAAAAGCTGGTGCGCGTGGAACAATGATCCAAAAATCAACAACGGCCAACGTGTTTCCGGCAGCTACGCCTACAACGCCTGGCAACACCCCGACGTCTGGAACACAAACCACGGCCAGTGGAATTGGCTGTATCAAGACGATTCCGAGGGCCAACCCGATATGGCACCGCTCTTGGCAGACTCCATCTGGGTGGACTGCTGGCCGCGTGAAAATCACACTGCGCGGCAGGGTGCCAATGATTGGAAGGGCTGGAATGATGGCGGCATGGGCCGTGTGTGCGTAGATCGTCACAATGGCCGCTCCATAGTAGCATTCAACGATGGTCACGTGGAAGCCACGGAACTCCGCAACCTCTGGACACTGCATTGGCACAAAGATTGGAAGACGCCCACAAATCTTCCCAGCCCGAAAGTCCGAGATTAGAGTTGTTGCAATGAACCGGGGAATATGTGATCAATCGCCCGCCCTATGAAACTAATACAACTCATTAAACACGCCACCTGCATGACCGCCTTGAGCGCCTTCATGGTGGGTTGCGGCGGAGCCGACGACTCTTCGGATCCCATGGAGAACGAAGAGCCCCCTACCCCGGGTGAAGGTCCTGATGGAGCTGGAGCCGGCGGAGAAGGTGGCGGCGAAGGCGGCACGGAAGGCAAATAGCCTAACGACCTGATTCAAGAATCACACAACCGCCCGGTTTTCCGGGCGGTTTTTTTGTGCGCCAAACTAGTGCTGATAAATGGGGAGGAAATGATACTTCACTGAAAGGCTCAGCATCGCCAGACTGGTGCAATACACCCTGCCCGCGCCGGACTCCATACCGTCGTTGCCCGACCACGATCCATCCACACTTTGCATCGGCAACAGCAGTTTCTCGGTGGTATCGCGAGCATTTCGGGCAGTATCGCCCTTGCGTTTTTGCATGCCCTGCGAGTAGTAATAGGTACCGTAGTAGAACCATTGCTCACGCTTGTTCACCGCCTTGCGCTTGAGCCAATTCACCGAGCCAATGACCTCCGGCGCGTCATACTCGCCGCACACCTGCAGGCTGAGCAGCCCCGCCGCCGTGGTGGAATAGCGCGGCTGCTGGTTGGGCATATAGCCGCAGCCGCTGTTCAGGTTCACCGGCCGGCCGCGGGCATCGCGCGGAGAATAATAACTGCGTTTCAAATAACGCACCGCCATGTCGATCGCTTCCTTGGGCACATTGATCCCGGCGTTCTTGGCCGACCGCAGCGCCATCAGTTGCCACACCGTCACCGATAAATCCGAATCATTCGACGTGGGGTCATACCGCCAGCCGCCCCGATGAGCCGGGTTTCCTTTGCGGGCCTTTTGCGAAACCAAAATTAAATCCACCGCCTTGGTGGTGTACTTGCGCAGCAACTGTTCCTGATCGCGATCCACCCCCATCCCCATCATTTCTGAAAGACACAAAGTGGCAATGCCATGGCCGTACATGCGGCCACCATCGGAACCGTAATATTCATACGGCCCGCCCGAACGGTTGCGACGGCGGTCATTGCGCAACATGAAACCCAACGCGCGTTTCATCGCGATGCCCTCCCGATTGGGGTCGCCCGGTTGATGCCCAATGGAGGCCAGTGCCATGAGTCCCAGCGCCGTAAGCGCATACCCGTTGCGGGCAGAGTCGCGAGCCTTGGGATCGGTGAACGTTCCGTCGGCCTCCTGTGAATTGACAATATGCCGCGCGCCACGATCAAGCGCGATGTCCACTTTGTCCTTTGCCTTGCCCGCCGCCGGCAGCAGCCCCGGCAAAACGGCCATGCCGAGCAGGGCTTGCCTTCGGGAAAGTCGCAAATGGGAAAGCGCGGTCAGGCTCATTTGCGAGAGGCTTTCGGGGCGTCGTTGTTCCTGCGCGCGCGCTCGGCGATGATGCGGAAGTAATGGCTGATCTGCTCTCGGAATTCAGGCGACATACTTTCGCGGCTGTTTTCCAAAAGTTCCTGCGCTACCTTCGGCGGCAGCTTCGCCCAGTCCTCGGCCTTCATTCGCTTGAGGTCGGGTAACTCGCCCAGCGGCTTGGCCTCGGCATTGACGAGCGCGCCCTCTCCGGCGCCCTCTTGGCTATTGCCTTCGTTGGGCGGCCGCTCGCCCGGAGTAAGCCCCGCCGCGCGCGCCTGGCGCATTGCCTCTGCCTGCGCTTGCGCGGCTTCCTGTAAAGCTTTCGAAGCTTGCTCCCCCGCGCCGCCTTCACCGGGCTTGCCACCCTCGCCCGGTTTGCCACCTTCGCCCGGTTTGCCACCCTCGCCCGGTTTGCCACCCTCGCCCGGTTTGCCACCCTCGCCCGGTTTGCCACCCTCGCCCGGTTTGTCACCCTCGCCCGGTTTGTCACCCTCGCCCGGTTTGTC
>JAPKDK010000284.1 GCA_028872645.1 Verrucomicrobiota bacterium | reverse complement strand
TGTCGCGGCGGTATACGCGTCCGGGGACGATAATGCGGACGGGCGGTTTCTGCTCTTTCATCACGCGGATTTGCACGCTTGAAGTATGGGTGCGCAGCAACGGACGACCATCGGTGGCCACATAAAAAGTATCCTGCGCATCGCGGGCGGGATGGTCGGCGGGAGTGTTCAACGCATCGAAGCAGTGATATTCGTCTTCCACCTCGGGGCCGTCGGCGACGGCGAAGCCGAGTTTGCGGAAGCTCTTTACGATGTCCTCGGTCACTTGCGTGAGCGGATGCAGTTTACCCAGCGCGCGACGGCGACCGGGCGCGGTGAAATCCGTGGGCTCGGTGGGCGCGGCGGAGGCAAGCTCGATGCGGTCGCGCGCGGATTGCAGGGCGGCCTCGAGTTCGCCTTTGGCGGCGTTAATGGCTTTCCCCGCGAGCGGGCGCTCTTCTTTGGTGAGCGAGCCCATCTGTTTCATCAGCCCGGTGAAGCGGCCTTGCGGGCCGAGCCACGCGCCCTTGGCGCGGTCAAGCGCGGCTTGGTCGGTGGCGGCGTTTAGCTCGGCAAAAACCTCGGCCTTCAGCGGTTCAATTTCATCAAGCAACGACATCTTGTGCGGGGAATGTAGTCGAGACGCTTGTGGCTATAAACAAAAAAACGGGCGACCGTTGAATTGGCCGCCCGTCTTGAAAGTGTGCCGTCTACTTGGCAGCCTTCGCTTCCAAGGCCCCTTGGGCAACCTTGACCAGCTCGGTAAACGCCGCCTCGTCCTGCGCGGCGATGTCCGCCAGCACCTTGCGGTTCACCTCAACTTCAGCGGCTTTGAGGCCCTCGATGAAGCGGCTGTATGTCATTTCATTCGCGCGGCACGCGGCATTGATGCGCACGTTCCACAGGCCGCGGAAGGTGCGCTTCTTGTTTTTGCGATCGCGATAGGCGTATTGCCGACCGTGGTCGAGCGCATCTTTGGCGTAGCGATAAAGTTTGCTGCGGCGCATTCGAAAGCCTTTGGCGGCTTTCAACCAGCGTTTGCGGCGTTGGCGTGAGGCGGGTCCGTTGGTGGTACGCATGGTAAATTCTCCTAGAAAACTGGGTATGGTTAGCGGCTAAAGGGAAGGCTCTCGGTGATGCGGCGCATATCGTCTTTCACCACATACGTGGCGGTGCGAAGGCGCCGACGGCGCTTGGAGTTTTTGGACGACAACAGATGGCGCTTGCCTTGGCGGTTGCGCTTTACTTTACCACTGGCGGTGAATTTGAACCGCTTGGCGACTGCTTTCCGCGTTTTATTGACAACTTTGTTCGGCATGAAATTCCTTCTGTTTCCCTTAAAATGGGCGCGCAGTGTATGAATACCCCCATAGCGTGGCAAGCGATTTCTTGCAAAAATGAAGGAATTTCGGGTTGCGAAGGTTTTATTGGCCGCGATTGACCATATTCCCCGCCGCATCCCAGTTTTTACGGCTGACTGCCTCGCCGTTTTGATAAACATAATGGCTCTGCACCTCTCCATTCGGATGATAGTAAATCACTTTCCCGTGGAAACGCCCGTCCACCAGCGTGCCCTCGCTCTGCTTTTGGCCATCGGCGAAAAAAGAAATCAAATCGCCGTCCTGCTTGCCCGCGTGGTACTCCGCCTTGAACATCATCTGCCCATTGGGATGATGCGAAATCGCCTTTCCCTCGAAGGGCTCGCTTGCATTCGGCACATAAGCGAGGCCCTCGCGGGTTTGCAGCGAATTATAATCTGCCACCGACGCCGGACGCAGCACCAACAACGCAATCAACCCCACCGTGCCCAAGCCAAACGCGAGCAGGAAAAAATGCCGACTCCACCACGAAGTGCCGCGCGGCTTGGCCACTATGGGCTCGGGCTTCTCTTCGGGAAGTATGGCAACCAATGCAGTTTCCTCCGCCAACTTCGCCCCTTTTTTTTGGAATTCCAATTCACGACACGCCGCCTCGGCCGCTTGCCATTCCTCCAGCACATCACTCACCGGTGCCCAGTCCATTTCGCCCTCAATCCACGCCCAATCGTTTTCTGAAAACGACCCGCGCTCCACCAACACCCTCACTTGATTGGACTCATAAGGCCCCCAGTTTTTTCCATCTTTGGCGATGTAAATGCTCATTGTTATTTCCCCACCCGTGGCAGTTGGCTCGGCGTTTTCCATTGCTTATGCCATTTCAGTTTCCACAATTCCGCCAGCTTCACGCTATTCACGCTGCCGTCCATAAAGGCCACGTTGTTTGCGCCGTTGTGATAGCGGTCAATGCACAAGCGCGACAGCTCCTGCCCCGTTTCGCCGCCGTACTCTAAATCCTTCACCGGGCGATTGGATTCCATCGGCATCACCACCGGCCCCGTGCCTTCGCTGAACAAAGGCGCTTCGCTGCCGCCCTCTTCCATCCCGCGATAAAAATGATCCGACACGCCGCCCTTCATTCGCGGATGATCCGACACCGCCCAGCCGTTGAGCGTGTACGTGCTGCTCAGGTTTTTTTGGTACTCCACAATCATCCCTGTCACTTTCCAATCGAAGCTCGGCATACTGTGAATGTTTTGTTTCGCATAAATTCCTTCAGTGTTTTTCTTTGGATTACGCACCGGCACCATCGCGCCAAAATATTCTCCCTCCTTTTTCGCCGCATCCTCGTATTCGCCCGAGGCAAAAAATTCCTGCGAACATTCCGGATTCGCCTCCTCTTTCCACACCCATTCGCCGCCGCCCACCGCGCCCGATTTGTTTTCGTTTAACACCCCCACCCACGCGAGCCGCACCGGGAAATGCTTGGCCGCTTCCACAAACCGGTTCCATTCTGCATCGTCCTCAATGGTCACCAACTTACCACCGCGACCTTCCGCAATGCGCTTGGCAGACTGCCAAGAAACAGACGGTCAGACACGGGTCAAATGCTCATAAGTACTTTCCGGACTTGTCGTGCGCCAAGCCATCTTCGAGTGCCCCGAGCTTACCTTTTGATTCGGCGAACACGCCGGACTATGAAACACCTCCTGCTCATAACCCTCGCGCCGCGTTAGCGTCTCCACCCAAGTGCCCTCCGCCACCTTCGCGTGCGGCATAAATGCACCCAACTCCACGTCGTGCCCGATGTAAGCCGTGCTGAGTTGCCTGAGATTATTCCGGCTAAACGCGCCCTGCCCCTTGATCTGCGCCCGCCCAATCGCCACGAAAAGGATCGACGCCAATACGCCGATTATTCCAATGACCACCAGTAATTCCGTCAAAGTAAACCCCGCACGATGCAAAGAATACAAACGGCGGGGACAGGAAAAACGGACGGTCACTTTTGTTGAGATACGCTGGTTAGTCTTCATAAGAAAAACTCCAACCGACTTAAACGCCCTGCTGTGTCAGTGCGGCTTCATCGCCTACTATAACGTGCCACAAGTTTTGCGCTTGTCAATGGACGCAACGGATTTATTTGAAAAATGTTGTCACCGCACGCAACACCGCATTCGGCGCGATGGGTTGTTGCAACAAATCCATCGCCTCACT
>JAPKDK010000283.1 GCA_028872645.1 Verrucomicrobiota bacterium | reverse complement strand
GTGGAGATCACCCGGGCGTTGGCCTGGAAGGCTCGTTGCGTGGTAATCATATTAGAGAATTCCCGTGCCATGTCAACATTGGAGAGCTCGAGCGAACCCGCCGCGATACGGCCCATACCGGAAGATCCGGGAGCCTTGGCGTTGGCGAGAATATCCGTGGCACTGGCACTGGTAGCGGTGATGCCCGACGGGCCCGCCGTGCCGAGGTTGCCGTATAGGTTAGCTCCCTGCTTGAGCAGCGCCTGAGGGTTCTTAAAGTTTTGCAGTAACATCTGCGCACGTGCGTATTGCGTGCCGTCGGTAAGCAACATGTTAACCTTGCCATCGGCGCCGACGCTGTAGGAGGCAATGCTCGCACCACCGGTGAGGGTGAGCGAAGAGACGGTGCCGGTGTCTTCGTAAAACGCGAATCCGCTGCCCGCGGTGGTGAGGTCCACCGTGTTGGTGGAAGCCGCGGCATCGGCAGCGGTGGTGTGAAAAAATATATTATTAGTGGCCACTCGAGCGTAGTACGCTTTGCCGTCCGTTAACCCGCCGGGCATGGTGCCGCCGGTTACATAAAACGTATCACCCGTCGTCATCCCGTGGCCGGCGGCGAGGGTCAAAAAATCGCTAGCGTAAGTAACTGCACCATTCAGGGATTTTGCCGTTGGGCTGGAGACGGTATGGTTCACTTTATTCGCCCCGGATGCGGCATCGGCCGCAGTGTTGTGCAAACTGAAAGTGTCATCGGTAACTTTCGCCACAAAATAAACCGTGGAAGTAGTGGCGGTTCCCCCGGCCACTTTGGGCACGGTGCTGCTGAATTTCACCTGATTGCCCGTGGTATACGCATGGGCGGCTTTGGTGAAAACATTGGTAGAAGCATTCATCGAAACGCTGGACCGATCCTCGGTGTACTTGCCCACATCCAGCTTGAGATCGCCGATTTCCAGCTTCTCGGCCGCAGTATTTGCCGGTGCTTGCTTATTGAGGCCCTGTACGCGGAAGCCGCCGTTGGTTACCAAATAGCCGTTCTTATCCTCGCGGAAATCACCCGCGCGGGTGACGAACAACTCATTGGTGGTGGCGTCTTTCACCATGAAAAACCCTTCACCGGTGACCGCCATATCCGTGCGCACGCCGGTTTGCTTAATGGCACCTTGCGTGTATTGATTTTTAATGGCAGACACGGTAACACCATTACCCACCTGCATACCGGCTGCGCCACTGGTGGTGGCAGTGTCGGGCGTGGGAGCACGCATCGTCTGCGCGAGAGTGTCCGAGAAATCGACGCGGGCGCTCTTAAAGCCAATAGTATTAATGTTGGCCAAATTATTACCAATGGCATCAAGGCTGGTTTGAAACTGCTTGATGCCGAGTACGCCGGTATTGAGTGATCGAATCATAACTTATTCCGTGGTTGCATTTTCTTCGGTTTTTGGAGCCTCCGCTGTGACGGAGTTCACTTGGTCCAGGGTGTAGGTTTTATTACCCACAATAATCCTCGCTTCGCCATCCTTGACGTTGAGGTCAGTCACGATTCCTTTCGTAAATTCCAGATCCCCGGTAAGGAGGCGCACTTCTTTGCCCAGCAGGTTGGTGGCCTGCAGGAAGTCGTTGCCTTGGCGCAGTTTGGCGATGTCGGCGCCCATCGTCTTGGTTTGTTCCAAGCTGCTGAACTGCGCCATTTGCGCGATAAACTCGGTATCGCTCACCGGCTGCATCGGGTCCTGATTGCGCATCTGTGTGACGAGCAATTTCAAAAATTCATTCTGGCCAAGCATCTTCACCGGCACGCGCTCAACTGCCTCCGGGGCTTCGGCTTTGAATCCAGTTATTTGCGTAGAGTTTACAACCATAGTTCCTTCCTCTCGTTATGCCCAGCTTTCCCAACTGGTATCTTCGGTGCGCGCGGTGGCGCGGCGCGGGGCGGCTTGTTCATCCTCCTCGCGGTTATTTTCCAGTCCACCCCAGTTGAGCGGCCCGTCATCCTCTTCGCCGGCCGACGCGTGGCGGCGGCTTTCGGAAGAGTTGAAATCGTCTAAATCCTCGGAAAAACGGGGCAATTCCGCCTCTTCGCGATCCAAGTCCCGAAGAGTCACGCCGCGTTCGGCGAGGGATTTTTGCAGCTCATTCCATTGGCCGGCGAGCTGTTGGCCATCGCCCTGCCCCAACCGCGCCTGAATTTCCAAACCGCCCTGGCTGTAGCGAATGGTCAGTTCCATTTGGGTTTGGTTTTCTGCCTGCAACTTCACCGTCCACTGATCAGCGCCCTTGGTACGGAAGGTGGTGACGGCATTCCAAATTTTCTCAAGCGTGGCAGAGATTTGTCCGGGCGCAGGTGTGAACGCCTGAGTGGCCGCAGTGCCGGTGGCGGCGGGAGCGGAGGTTGCTTGAATTGGTGCGGTAAATTCCTTGGCTTGTTCGCGCGGCAAATCCTGTTGTTGACTGGACGCACCGCTGCCGAGCTCGGCACTAGTCGCCGGGCGCAGCTCTTCCCATCTCGCCACGGATCCTTCCGATGCGGGGGTGATTGTTTTTGCCATCATGGCCATCTTAGGATCGTTCTGAGCAAGTTGCGTGCCGTTCACGATTTCCCATTCGCCTTCCGGCAAATTGCCGGTTTTACCAGATGATTTTTCGGGTTTCACCAACGCGCCGGTGCGTAAATTTTGCCGCACGCCTCCCAATTCAGCTTTGGCTTGAGCGTACTTGGCATCTTCGGTCTTTATTTGCGCGCGCGCATCTTTTTGTCCTTTCAGTTGAGCAGTTTGCTTCGCGGCGGCTTGCTTGCGCGTCTGTAATACTTGGCGGGCTGCCTTGGCCGTTTCCGCTTTGGACTCGGCTTGGGTTTGAGCCTTCAGCAACTTTGACTCACTTGAAAGTTTCGGGCCGTCCTCCGCCTTGGCCGTTTCGGTGGTTTGAATTTGTTGCCCGTTGGGTTGAGTTGTTTTCGCACTCAATTCCAATTCAGCCTTGGTTTTAGCTTTGCTCGCAAGGTCCGCCTGCAACGGAGATGAATGGCCCAGCCCGGCCATTTCCTTGGCGCGGTTTTTTTGCTGCGCGACCTCATCTTTGATTTTGGATTCGGATTTTTCCTCGGCAGATTTTTCTTCCTCGGCGGCCTCGGCTTCTCCGGAAGCTTCCCGAAATACTTTGTCGAAGCCCTGATCCTCTGCGGCAGGTTCAGCCGGAGCCATCAGGCCAAAAACAGGATCCGCTGAGGGTGCATGGTTGGCGGTGGATTGTGTGGGTAAGGGTGTCATTATGGTGTGAGTAGTAGTGTCGAGCCGGTATTCGGCATGGTACGGCGCCAGTCTTTAATGAGTGCGTTGTAAAGTTTTACGTCCTCGACATCACCGGAAATCAGCGTGCTCACGATGGTCGCCTGATTGGTCGGGGTCATGTACTGAAAGATTTTTGGATTCAAAGTGGGGTCATCATCCTGAGTAGCCCGGATCAGATTCCTGAGATTCGCTTCACGCGCTTCCACATCCCCTTGATTCATAATATTCTCATAAATGCCCGCCAACCGCATCAGCTTGTT
>JAPKDK010000282.1 GCA_028872645.1 Verrucomicrobiota bacterium | reverse complement strand
TGTTGAGCGTCCAGTTGGTCACGTGGTGGCGGATCGGGTTCTGGCCGGTCATGATCGAGGTACGCGTCGGGGAGCATACGGCTGCAGCATATGCCTGGGTGAATTTCACTCCCTGCCTAGCAATCCTCTCCATATTCGGTGTCCGGAAGTGGTCGTTGAAAGGCGTGCGTTCGGTATGAAAAGGTACGGAGGTGTCTTGCCAACCCATATCGTCCACTAGGAACAGTACAATGTTGGGTTTTTTTGCCTCAGCCCAAGCGGCAAGGGGAATCAGTAAAGCAAAGAGAGTTAAATAACATTTTTTCATTTCTTCTTTCCGGCACTACAACCAGACCGTGCTGGCGAATTTCATCTATGTGTTTTAGCCCTTACGGTCGCACCACGCGGATACGGTGGGTGTTGGTGTCGCCGATGTAAACCGCGCCGTCGCGGTCCACAAAAATCCCATGCAATCGGTCCATGCGGCATTTCAATGGATCGCCCACGGGGCCATCGCCCCTTCTCCCGTCACCGGCGATCAATTCTATCCGACCGGTGTGGCGGTCTATCATACGTACCGTGTGGCTTTCCGTGTCGGCCAAGTAAACATTCCCTCGCGGCCCCACCGCAATTCCTTTGGGGCCGGAGAGGGTTGCCTTCTTTGCAGGCCCCCCGTTACCGGTAAACCCTTTCTTTCCCGTGCCGGCCTCGTGGTGGATCGTGCCTTTTTTCAGGTCCAGTCGGTACACCGCGTTGCCCTCGCGCAGAGCCAGCCACATTTGGTGCCCCGCAAAATCAATCGCGCGCGGGCCGTTCAGTGGTGTGCCGGCAATGGGAGCGCCATCGGGAGTTTGTTTTCGCTCGCCGGTCCCGGCAAAGGTAATAATGCGCCCAGTATCTAAATTCACTCGACGTATGCGGTTATTGCCAATGTCGCAGATGTATAGTTTGCCGTTGGGGCCGAATTGGATGCTGTGTGGCGCCTTCAGCCGTGCCTTAACCGCCTGACCGCCATCGCCGGAAAAGCCTGCATCTCCAGTACCGGCCACGGTGCTGATGCGGCCGGTCTGGGTGTCCACGCGCCGGATAAGGTGGTTTTTCATCTCCACGAAAAACATGTGGCCCGCGCGGTCGAAACGCACCTCGTAAGGCTCGTTTAGGCGTGCCTTGGTGGCAAGGCCGCCGTCGCCGCTCCAACCTTTTTGGCCGGTGCCGGCCACGGTGGTGAGGATGCCGGATTTTCCGTCCACACGGCGGATGGCGTGGTTGAAGGTATCGCAAAAGTACAGGGCACGATCGGGCCCGCGCACCACGCCGAATGGGCCGTTGATGCGTGCCTTGGAGGCCGGGCCGCCATGACCGGTGTATCCGGGTTCTCCCGTTCCCGCAAAAGTGTCAATGGTTGCCGCTTCGCTCGGAAAGCCCAAAATCACCGTCAAAAGCAATATAAATCGGACATTCACGGCGCACCCCAAAGGCAGCCCCTCAAAAAAAGCAATCCCAACAATCTTCATGCCCGTCACCCTACGCCTCACCGGCACGGGTGTAAATATTGTTGGGGGAGAAGGGGTGATCGGGTTGGATTTAGGAAGTCTGCTCAAGCAATGATTTCCGGAAGGGTTCCGCTGCTGTCGGAGAATTGCTTGGCAGGAACTTCCAGTGCTTTTATCAGCGTTAGGTAGAGGTTAGACAGCGGCGGTGCTTTTTTGCCAAAATCATGGAACGCACCCTGTTTGAGGCCAAGTTTTTCGCCTCCCACCAACATTAAAGGATAATTGGTGTTGACGTGTGTCTGACTGTTGCTGCTGCCGTAGAGCACAATCGTGTTATCGAGCATCGTTCCTTCACCCTCAGGCGTGTTCGCCAGCTTAGTGATGAACTCAGCCAGAAGGTCTGCCTGGAACTTGTCGTATTTGCCAAGTTTAGCCAGATTCCCACCTCCTTGTACCGCGTTGTGGGCCAGCAAATGGTGGGTGACACCGAGCCCGAGAGCGATCGGAATGTTGTCCCACTTGCTGCTGTTCATGCTCTGCAGCATGTAGGTCGCATAACGGGTTGAATCTGTCTTGAACGCCAGATAAATGAGATTGTACATCGTGCGGATGAAAGCCGCCGGATCTTGCACGGAGGCGTTAAGCGCCAACTCATCTGTGGGCACCTTTGGCTTGGGAGTTGCCGTCCAGCGCTCCATGCGCTCGATCTCTTTCTCCACCTCTCGCAATGCGTGCAGGTAGTGCTCAAGCTTCTGCGAATCGTCGCGTCCGAGCTTGCGTTTCATCTCGCGGTAAGATGCCAGAACCCGATCGACACGACGTTTATCTTTGGCCAATCGTCGGTGCTGCTTTTTCTGCAAAGCCGGATCGGAATTAAACATCGCATCATACAACCCGCGTAAGTTGTTCGAGGAAGGAATGCCGCGTCCGAATTGATTGTAAGAAAGCGTATTCGATCTCCCTTCGCCGCCCAAACCTCCTTCATTGCCAAGCACAAGACTCGGGTAACGCGTTTTATGTCCGTGGGTCATCGCTGCAATCTGGTCGAACGACGGGCTTTTCACTGTTGCGGCGGGGTTACTGCCGGTAAGGAATGAATCCGCGGTACTGTGTCCGCCGGCGCTCACGCAATGGGGATGCTCCAACCCTTTTACAATGACAACATGCTTCGCCAACGGGTTAAAGGCTTCCATCGACTTGCCGAATTGCATTTGGCCATCGACTAATTTCGGGTGCCAACTCCAATCACCACGCAAGGCGAATCCGTGCCCCACGTACAGGGCCAGGAGTCGCTTGGGCATTTCGCTTGCTCGATCGGACGCCATGCAATCGAGAATCGGCAGGCTCAGGGCCACACCGCCAGCGCCGCGAAGAAATGTACGGCGATTTATATCCATTCTCTTAGTCATTATTGTCTTCCTGCATTGCTTTTTACTTTAACACAATGATCATTCTTGTGTCTTTAATTTAGCGCCTTGCCTGAAAATGTTTGAGGTAACAATCGCTTTGATCAGGCTCCGCATTTTGTGCCCGCTTTTTTCGAACTCCGACTGCAGAGCCAGCACAGTCTGCTCATCGCGAAACGTGAGCGACCTGCCCAGAGCATAGGAAAGCATATGACGGGTAAAGCCATATGCGAATTGCTTGTGGCGGTGTTCGAGAAGGAATTTTTTCAAGGGCAACAGGCCGTCGATCTCTTGTTCGTCAATCGTGACTTTTTTAACAACTGGGCCAGCTTTCTTAATTGACCTTCGCAGCAGGCCCACCGCATCAAGGCCTTCGGTGGCAATGCCCCATGGATCAATATCCTTGTGGCAGTCGTAACATGTTGTGCCTGTCTTGAGGTGCAAATCCAATTTTTGCTTGATTGATACTGGGCCCCTGGCTTTGGCATCGCTGGAGGGTTCCGGTAATGAAGCCACATCCGGTGGCGGATCAGACGGTGGATCACCCAATAGTCGCGAACGAATCCAAACCCCACGGTTTACCGCGTGGGCATCCTGCCCGTTGGATTGCGCCAGCATGACCGCAGCCTGCGCCAACACGCCGCCACCTCGATCATTGGGCGCA
>JAPKDK010000030.1 GCA_028872645.1 Verrucomicrobiota bacterium | reverse complement strand
TTTTGTTCCCACCAAGTGGGTTTCGGTTTTTTGGTAAAGATATTCTGATACACCGCCGTGTCCACGAACCCCGCCCCCGGTGCCACCGCGGCCCAGCGGGAGGCGTGGTGGGCGCCGAGATGCCACGCGGCCGCGCCACCCATTGAAAAGCCACGCAGGCTGATGCGATGGCGGTCGATGGGATAATTCAATTCCATGTGCCGCAATGCCTCCATCACATCCACTTCGCCGGCAAATTTAAACGCATTGCAAAAACGGCCGTATGGATGCAGCACAATTGTGTCCTTGGGCGCGAATGGGCTTTTCCTGGTTAGGCGTTCGGCGAGAAAGCGCACTTCACTTAGGTTGTTGTTTCGGCCATGCAGCCACACGTCGAGGCGCCAATCTTCATGGACGCGCGGGTTGTAATTAGCCGGAACTTCAACACCGAAGGGAATCACCGAATCATCCAACCGCGAACGATATCCACGCGGCACAAGGCCAGTGGCGGTGGTCCACGGGTGTTTGCCCGCGCGTAATTGTTCGAGGCGTTCGCGTCCAATGGCGAGCAACTTGCGCGCGGAAGCCACGTCTTTCGCCTGATAAAACATATTGTCATCCAACGCGTAGCGAACCGCGTTATGAAAAATAATAACATCCGGCAGCAGCGCGTGTTTGCGCCCCTCGTAATCATCAATCCCACGCTTGAGCAATTCGGCGGCCATGCTGAGTTCGGTGCGATCCTTTTCAGAAATTGAGATGCCCGGAGGAGGCGCGCTGGCGGCTGAAGCCCAAAATGGCGCGGCGACAAACAAGGCAAGAAAGTGTCTCATGCGAAAAGTGTAGCGCATGGATTTCCTGAACTCAAGGAGCGGAGAGACGGAGTATATCAAGCGCACGATGACGTTCGGTCCGCGGCAGTTCCCCCAGCTTCTCCACGGCTTTGAAATAGTCGGGGAAGTTATGATTGCAGCTTTCAAATAATTTACGGAACGCGGGTACGTGCCGATGGTAAATTGCAACCGAACCCAGTGAGGCATTGTTCAATGGCCTTCGCAGCCAGTCTTGGACGCTGGAAAAGCCCGGTTCATTCTGTAAAATTTCAAGTTCGGCGCGCAACTTCTGATAAATGTTTGCTTTGTGCCGGCGCAGAGCGTTGATGTCATCAGGTGGATTTGAGTACAGTGTTCTCAGGTTATTGCGTGTAATGTGGAGGATTTGAGTGATGCGATGCAGGCGTTTGACAGAGTCGGCATACAATTTGCACGCGCCTTCATCCCCGCGAGCAGTCAACCATTTCAAAGTGGCAACTTGGGCCGTGGCGGTGGCAAAGCTTTCGTTAAAGGCGGTGTCGTCGGGAACATAGAGGCGTTGATGGGTGAGTTCATGGAAAATTAATTCCGCCAAACCTGCATCGTCAAAATTAACAAACGTGCTCAACACCGGATCCGCAAACCAGCCCAAGGTTGAATATGCCGGTGCGCCCGATGTGACCACATCGTAGCCTTGGGCGCGAAATTCTTTTGCCAATTGCTCCGCCTGGAGTTTGCCGAAAAGCCCGCGTCCTTCAAAACGTCCCACGAACGGATGCCACCACGACTTAAGTTTCAGTGAAAATTCCGGCGTGGCATTCACCACCCACAAGACCATCGGACGATCGAGCGCTACGTAATGGGTGTAACTGTCGCCCGGCTTTAAATCCAATTCCGTCGCGGCGAATTCGCGCAGTTCATTCACCAACCGTAAACGGGCCTTGAGGATTTCCGGTTGCTTCGAATCCGCCAGCACCGCCTCGATAGGCTGGCGTTTGCAAATCAATTCCATCTGGCCGCGCGCCGCTTGGGCATAATATGAAATCGTGCCGCACCCCGTCAGTAACGGTAAGGAAAACAGAAGTAAAACGCGCCCGCAAATCACGGCGAATGAGTAACACGCCGCGCCCTGGCGCGCAATCGGATTGGCTTGCCGCCGCGCGTCGCGGGAAGTACGTTGGAGCGGGCTCCCGTAGCTCAGTTGGATAGAGCAGCGGTTTTCTAAACCGCTAGTCGCTGGTTCGAATCCAGCCGGGAGTGCCATCCAGTCTTGCATCCTTCCCGCACCCGTGTTGTTTTACGCGCGTGCTTTCTCTAGAACATTTGTCTGAATTGGTGCGCGCGCATAAGACGGAATTGAATTCTAAAGTGCGCGAGTTTGCCATCGGGAAAACACATTTTAATTTCAACACCACGCCGCACTTGATGGGCGTAGTTAATCTTTCGCCTGATTCGTGGTATCAGGAAAGTGTTTGCCTAACGACAGAAAGCGCCATTGAACGTGGGAAAAAATTGGCAGATCAAGGGGCGGCGTTGGTGGATGTGGGCGGAGAATCTTCGGTGCTCTATGCGGAACGCGTGGGAGTGGACGAGCAAGCATCAAGGTTGGTGCCGGTGGTGCGCGACCTTTGTGAGGGCGGCGTGATCGTCAGTGCCGAAACTTATAATCCCGCCGTGGCCGAGGCGTGTCTTAAAGCTGGCGCGGCGGTGATCAATCTCACGGGACCGGGCGAGGCGAAGGCGATTTATCAATTGGTGGCCAAGCACGACGCGGCAGTGATCATTTGCTTTGTCCAAGGCGAAAACGTGCGTGCGGTGGATGATCTGGAATTGGAGGCAGACCCCATCCCGAAGATGCTTGAGTTTTTTGAGCACGAAATTGAGCGCGCGCAAAATGCGGGTGTGCGAAAAATATTCATCGATCCGGGGCTCGGGTTTTATTACCAAAATCTTTCCGATAGCTCCGTGCGCGTGCATCGACAGATGGAAGTTTTTCTGAACACATTCCGCCTGCGCCAACTCGGATGGCCGGTGTGCCACGCCTTGCCTCATGCGGCAGAGATTTTCAAAGAAGAAGTGCGATGCGCTGAACCCTTCTTTGCTGTTCTGGCCGCGTTGGGCAAAACGTCACTCTTCCGAACCCACGAAGTGCCTCGCACCCGAGCGGTGCTGGAGACGCTCGGTGTTTATTGAAGCCCGCACACAAACACGCCTTCTTCCCCGCTGGCGGAAAGAAAAGCATTTTCAATCACAATGTTGTGCGATGCTAGAGTTTCGGCTAGTGATTGAGGTGTGTAACGATATGACACGAACAGTCGCAATGCGTCGCCGGCAATAAAGTCAAACCGCTCGCCGTTGGCGCTCATCGTGCATGTTTCGATAAAACAGAAATGCGCGGCAATGCGTTCAAGTGGACCGTCCATTTCAATTGTGATTTCCACCTCACCCTTCCCTGCCCCATGCGTTCGGGGGAATTCGCCGAGCCACTCGCGTGTGGGTGCGTTGTCATATTGCGGTAAGATATTTGTGATTCCGTCGGGTGCGAGATTGGCGCTCAACAACAAACGGTCTTCGGGTTTAAGAAGTGCCCGGAGTTGTGGTAGAATTTCATTCGGAGGGAAATTCGGGATGATTCCAAAAAAGGTATAGATGCGATTGGGGCCGGCGTGTTGATCAAGGAACACCGGCAAATCCTCAGCTGCCGCAAGGTCGAACACCAAGGGCTTTGCGCCTGGGATAGCCTCAGCGGTTTTGAGCGCCAACGGCTCGCTTACATCGGTGGGAATAAATCGTGTGGCCTCTGGGAGCGCTTTAAGAATGATGAGATCTTTTTCACCACCGCCACATCCGAGGGCGATCAGGGATCCGTTGGGGTGCGGCCATGTGTCCGCCAGCGCCTTGGCGGTCGTTTTGTAGGGAGCGGCCATGTCCGTGGGAGGTGCGTATTGGGCATGGAGTTTCAACCAAAGCTCGGCTTGGCGCGGGGTTTCGTAGTGAAATTTGGCGGCTACGCTTCGCTGCCGCAGGCAATCGGCGCGTTGGGCTTCCACCCGAGCGGGCGATTGGCTCGGGTGAATGATGGCCCTCATTGGCCGTTTTCTGTTTCTTCGGTGGGCGGTTTTTGGGTGTCACCAATTTTCAATTTCTTTTCCGTGTATTCAGCAAACAAAACATATAGAAACAAATACACCACGACGCCCGTAACCGAAACGTACATCCAAATGGGCCACGTCCAACGCGCGATGCGTCGGTGCTTATCAAAACGCTGGCGTAGGGCGTGATTTATCGTGATAAAAACCATCGGTAAGATGATCACTGCTAAAATGATGTGGGTGATGAGGATCAAGTAGTAGAGATAGTTGACCCAAGCCTCGGGATGCCGCAGCACCGTGTGTCCGGGCGAGGCATAATGATACCAAAGATAACACGCAAGAAAAATGGACGAGGTGCTGAAGGCCGCAATCATGCAACGCTTATGAGCGGTGCGATTGTCTTGCTTGATGAAAATATAGCCAAGCAAAAGGAAAACGGATGCAAGTCCATTGAGCGAGGCATTGATTGCGGGCATTTGATCAACGGTCATTTTCAGCTTCCAATCGCTTGAGTGTTATTTTCACCTGTTCCAAGAGATTTGTCGTGTCGTATTCAAACGATTTCCGAATGCGCCCTTTCGCATCAACAAGTATGTAAAGGCTGCTGTGCACAAAGAGGTCGTTGGGGTTGTCGCGCTTACTCGCCTCCTTCGGCACGGAAATGAGCTTCAAATCGTCAATGGCCAATCGCATGAGATCCGCTTTAGGGCCGGTGAGGAAATGCCAGTTCGAATCATTGCTGCCGTGAGCTTCAGCGAAAGCTTTCATCACCGCCGGCGTGTCGTTTGCGGGATCAGTGGTGAGTGAAACGTAGCGGAGCGTTGACGGCAATTTCGCGCGCAATTCGCCAAGCGTTTGTGTCATACGCGGGCACACGGTGGGACATCGGGTGAAAATGATATCAGCCAACCATGGCCGACCCTTCAGGTCGTTGAGTGTGATTTTTTTGCCAAACTGATTCGTGAGGCTGAATGAGTGGATCGTGCTAATTTTCGGCAACACGGGTTGGCTGGAAGGAGTTGAGGTTTCGCGCGTGCCAACCAAAAAATTGGCGGCAACCATAACGATGATGAAGCCGAGCAGGCTCCATTTGATGATCTGTTTGGTGTCGCGATCGGCCATCGCTGACTCAAGGGTGAACGGTTATTTCACCGCCGCAAGGTTATTCCGGCGTGCTTGTTGAGCCGCCTCACTCTTCGTTTTAATCCATTCCTGGAATTTTGTTTTGCTGACCACTTTGAGGTAGCCATTCATCGAGCCATGACCATCCCCGCAGAGCTGAGCGCAGGTGATGAGGAAAACATGTTCGCCATCTTTGTTCTCCTCTTTGGGGTCAAGATATTTTGTTTTTGCTTCAAAATGAATGGGCAACTGCAGTCCGGGAATGGCGTCTTTGCAAACCCGCAACGGCAGCACTTTGAAGGAGTGAATCACATCCATTGAGGTGATCTTTAATGCCACAGCCGTATCCGCCGGCACCACTATTGCGCCTTTGCGATCTTTGGCGGCCAGCACCAGAACGTCGTCAATGGAAGCATCATTCGGATCGAGCCCGAAAGGGTTGTTCGATTTATCTGCAAAGCGAATGTCCTGTTGAGCAAATTCACCATCAGTCCCCGCGTAGCGAGCGCTCCAGTCAAATTGCTTTGCGAGAATATGAATTTCCAACCCACTGCCATCTTTGGCTTGTGCTTTAATTTCCGCGAGCTTTTCGTCATTCATCACTTCCGCCCAAAGGGGGATTGCGAAACAAACGATCAATACGACCTCGACGGCGATTACGCCGTATTCCACGAGCGTGGACCAGAATTTCGATCGGGCACCGAAGTAGTCCGCCTTGGGATGATTGGACTCACGAAATTTGAATATGCAATAAAGAAAATAAAGGGTCCATCCCGCGAACAATACACCCATCAATACATGCACAAACACCAGCACGCGATCGACATTCCAGCCATGCTCCGTGATGGGTGGAGGTGACTTGAACAACTCGGTCATCGTATATTTCACCGTGGAATCAAAGGCGGTAAATGTATTGGTGCCTTCATCCTTGCCGGAGTTAACGAGAAGCACAGCCACCACCACGCCGGCAATGGCACCGAAAATAAGACCAATATACTTTTTGTTCATGAAAAATTAAACAGTGGGGGAATCCCCTTCGAGTTCCAGGCTCGTCATCCGCGAGCCGCGGTGAATGATATAAATAAAAAATCCGGCGATGCCCGCCAATGTGCCACCCACAACAATGAGCAGCGTGAAGATGCCCGCATTCATGCCGTCAGCCATCGGCGAATCGGATTCGCCAAAACATGCTGCACAGGCGCTTGCGTTTTGTTCCAGCATAAACATTGCGGCCAAGGCGAGGTAGCCAATGTCTTTGGTTTTTTCCAGCATCCTTCGGCCATAAAAGAAAAGGACGATGCCCATAGCGAAGAAGATAATCCCGATCATCAATGGCCCCAGTTCGCCGTAAGTGCGGTATTCTTGAACCCCCCAGCCTCCGACGCCCAACCCAAGCAGGATTGATGCAATCACGAATATGAGATGGAATGCTTTAAGCGACATTATCTTTCCGTCGGCACTGTTTCCGGTTCGGGTTGGCCAACATGGTTCCACGTGTTTTCTTCGTGTCCGGGTTTGTTGGAATCGATTTCACTTCCCACCGTGAGCCACATCATGCCGATAAAGAAAATTACTGTGCATCCGAGCGTCAAGGAAATGGTTTTCAGTTTAATGTCCCATTTCAAGTGCATGAAAATATACATGACCGCGCTGGCTTTCACCACAGCCACAGACATGGCGAAGATGGTGGCGTTGATGAACCCCCATTTTTCAGCAATGCCCATCTTGTCCGCCGCGAAGGTGATGATTGTGCCCACGATGAGAATGCTGCCCACTAGATAAATCAGCGGGATGAATTTTTTCTTATAATATTCAGGTGAATGGTCGTTTGACATAAGCCGATTTTATAAAAGGTACAGGATTGGGAACAGGAAAATCCAAACTAAGTCGACAAAATGCCAAAACAGGCCGGTGATCTCAATGCGGTTCGTGTATTGCACGGGGTTTTTTTCGTACACGCGACGGCTCACGGGCAGTAAGTGGTAGAGCATCACAAGGATGCCGCCCAACACGTGCAATGCGTGCAAGCCGGTGAGCGTGTAATAGGTGGCAAAGAAAGTGCTGTGGGCCGGTTCGTAGCTGGACAAGCGGCTGATGTCTTCGCGGGCGATGGTGACGGTGTATCCGTGCCCATCGCTGTGGGCATGGCCGCCATCGTGATTGGCTTCGGCGTATTTCACGGTGCCGCTGTCGGCATGTTTTTCTTTGTGGTCCCACGTGCCGTGAGCGGGAACGAAGATGATGGCTTTAATATCCTTATCGCGAAAGGTATCCCTGAAGTGCCCCTCTTTGTAAACTGGCCGGCCGTCTTCGCCGTATCGAATGCTCTTGTCTCTTTCTTTCTCAATATTTTTGCGATCATGTCGCCAGGCGAAAGCATGACTCCAAAAAGGAATTCCCCATGCGGCACCCACTTCATGTTTTGCGCCCTCAGAATCGATGTAGCCCACGATGTGACCATCCAGAGGTTTGTCTTTCAATTTCACCTGTGAAGCAGGGGCGTTCTTTTCATCTTTTTTTAGTGGGTCAAATCGTTTCTGCCAGATTGTGGGTTGCGTTTTCAGAAACTCCGGACCCAGAACATCTGTGTAAACTTTGGCGGCGGATTCATTGGTGACAAAGGTCACATCGTAGTGAGTAAATTTGGCCGGCCATTCGTAGCTCCATTTTACGATGAGAAAGATGAAGGCAAAAACAACGGTGGCCCATTTCCATTTGCGGAAACCTTTCCAGTCGTTGAGCTTCAGGCATACCCACGCCATCACGATGGTTGCGGAGGAGGCGATGAGAATGAGAGTGTTAAATGCACCCACCCATTGATTCATCAACCCCATACTCCACGTGCCGGGTTCGGCACCCACGCGCAGCAGCACGTAGGCGGAAAACAGTGCGCCAAAAAGCATCACTTCAGATGCCAGAAAAAGCCAGATGCCCGCTTTCCCGTTGTACAGGCCGGTGTCCGGGCGTTCTTTATCGTAATATGGGATTTCCATTTCAGTCAGTAAGTTGGGTTAGGCTTCTGCCTCTTTTTGTTCTTCGCTGGCGGATTTATATGGATCATTTTGGGCTATGAAGTCCTCGCCGTTGTCGATGTCCGGATTGCTGTATTCGTAAGGGCCGCGATACACTTTGGGTTCCGTGAGGAAATTTCCGTGTGGCGGAGGCGTGGGAGTTTGCCATTCGAGGGTGGTGGCCTTCCATGGATTGTCGTCGTTTATTTTCTCGCCGTTACGAATACTCCAGAAGAAGTTCACGATAAAGACCACCTGCACAAGCCCCATCCCGAAGGCACCCATAGTGATCATGGAATTCATATTTATCACCGAATCCGTAAGTGCGCCGGAGGTGACATCGGGGTTATTGATCATTGAGTAAGTTGCGCCACCATCACTCATGCGGCGACTCATCCCGGCGAAGCCCTGAATGAACATCGGCATGAAAATAACATTCATGAAAATAAGCGAACCCCAAAAGTGGACTTTGCCCCAGTGCTCGCTCATGCGGCGACCGGTCATTTTTGGGAACCAGTAATAAATGCCGGCAAACAACGCAAAGATAGTTCCCGGTGCCACAACATAATGGAAGTGGGCAATCACGTAATAGGAATCATGCAGGTGCAAGTCGGTGAAGTTGAAACCCAACGGCAGTCCGGTGAGTCCGCCGATTCCGAACATGGGGAGGAATGCCAGCGCAAACATCGAGGGGGTGTTAAATCGTATTGCCCCCCGCCATAAACTCATAAAGAGACACGTCAACAATATCACCGATGGTATCGAAATAATCATCGTGGTGGTCTGGAAAAAAGTGGCAATTTTGCTACTCATACCCGTGAGGTACATATGGTGCGCCCACACGATGAAGGACAAAAACCCCAAAACCAGTATGCCGCCGACCATCAGTGTGTAACCCCAAATCGGGCGGCGCGTGTTGTTGGAAATAATTTCAGTCACCATGCCAATAGCCGGCAGAATGAGCACGTACACTTCCGGGTGACCGAGGAACCAAAATAAATGCTGCCACAACAGCGGGCTGCCGCCACCGCTTACATTCATCGGCTCCGTGCCGGAGGCAAACACGCCCGAAGGCAGGAAGAAGCTCGTGTCACAAACGCGATCCATCAACTGCATAACACCAGCGGCTTCAAGCGGCGGGAAGGCGAGTAGCAAAAGGAAGGCCGTCACAAACTGCGCCCAAACAAAAAACGGCATTCGAAACCAAGTCATCCCCGGCGCGCGTAATTGGATGATGGTGGCGATAAAGTTCACAGCACCCAGCAGTGATGAGGTGATCAAGAGCACCATGCCGACGAGCCAATAGGTTTGCCCATCGGTGGGGATCACCGAGGCCAATGGAGAATACGATGTCCACCCTGCCTGCGCAGCTCCGCCCGGGATAAAGAAACTGACCGTCATCACCGTGCAGCCGGCAAAAAATGCCCAGAAGCTGGCCATGTTCACGCGCGGAAAACACATGTCGGGGGCGCCGATTTGCAGCGGCACGATGTAGTTGCCAAACGCCGCAAACCCAAGCGGCACGATCGCGAGAAAAACCATGATGGTGCCGTGCATCGCGCCAAATTGATTGTAGCCGCTCGCGGTGATTTTGCCGTCTTTAAAAATTGGCACCGTCTTGCCTTCGCCGTCCAAGGCGATTTCGTGCGCATACACCTTCTCAAGGATTGGACCCAGCACGGGCACAGGCGTATTGGGCTTCGCCATTTGCCAGCGCATGCCCATAATAAGAATAAAACCAACCAGCAAAAAGAACAGCGACCCAACGCCGTACTGAATGCCGATCACTTTGTGATCAGTTGAGAAAATATATTTGGTGAAAAAGCTTTGCTCGGCATGGCCATGATTGTGGTCATCATGGTGTCCTCCGTGTTCCGCCTCGGGTTGGGTCGTCGTTTCCATTATTTTAAAAACTAAAATTCAATCAAGCCGCGCGGTCGCAAACCATCAATCCCAGTAACAGCGGCAGGTAAAGGAGCGAATAGTAAAACAAACGCTTGGCGGATTCCAATGTCATTTCTCGGGAAAATCGGAGACTCAGCCACGCGAAGCTTAGACTCAAAGCCAGTGCGCCCCCAAGGTACATCACTCCTGAAATATGCAGGAAAAACGGCGATAACGCCGCCGGCAACAGCGCCAAGCAACTAATAACCGCAAAGCGGCCAGTGTGTTCGCGGCCTTGTTTTCCCTCGGAAATCATTCGGAATCCAGCCCCTTCGTAGTCCTCGCGATACATCCACGCGATAGCCAGAAAATGCGGAAGCTGCCAGAAAAATAAAATCGCCACCAACGACCACGCCTCGGGTGCTATGCCGGTGGCATGGGTCCGTGCGGCGGTCCAGCCCATCAAGGGAGGCAATGCGCCGGGCACCGCGCCGATGAGGGTGTTCAGCGATGTTACGCGCTTGAGTGGCGTGTAGACAGCGATGTACGAAACGAGAGTCACTGCGCCGATCACGCTGGTGAGCGGATTGATCAGTGCCGCGAGATATACTAAACCGCCCGCACCCATCGCGCCGCCTGCAAGCAATGCCGTCTCCGGGCGAATGCGTCCGGTAGGAATCGGGCGATTCGCCGTGCGCGGCATCTTGGCATCAAATTCTTTTTCGAGATACTGGTTCAGCACCGCTGCGCCGCAAGCCACCAAGCCCGTGCCCAACAGTGCGTGAAACAACAGCGCCCAATCCATCGCCGTCGAGGCGAGATAAAAACCCATCGTGGTGGTCATGAGCACCATCGTGGTGAGACGCAGCTTCACCAGCTCCGACCACACCGCCCATTGCTCGCGCAAGGCACTGCGTTCGGTAGTCGCGATGGATTCGTTACTCTTCATCAAGGCATGGCCTCCATGTTCGTTTTCAATTCGGGCACAGATTCCGTCACGCAAGCCGGAAGATGTTTTTGGCGGGAAACGAACACGCCAATCGCGCCCGTGCCCAGCGCCAGTGCTCCGCACACAACGTGCAACGTGGCAATATCAGCCGGCTTGTATTTGATTACGGTAAGAATTCCCAAGGCCACCTGGAGGCTAATGATCCCCAGCCACACAAAGCTAAGGTGACTGAGGACATGGGGAGCACCCAGTCGTTTTCGCGCCACCATCAACGTGCCGATGACCAGCGCAATGATCAGCACAGCTAATACGCGATGCACCATTTGCAGGGTTAAATGAAATGGAAGGATGTCGCGGCCTGTCATCAAAAATACCTGCCGACCCTCATCGTAAAGTTGACGGTTCAGCGTAGCGCGTTCGGCATTGTAGCGGGCAACTGATTCCGCATCCGTGGCGGGCCACCACTGGCCGTGGGCTTTTGGGAATTCCCAAGCGGACAAGCCCGCGTGTTGATGACGCATGGTGGCGCCCAAAGCGAGCTGCAAGAAAATCAAAACTGACGCCATGATGAAATGCATTCGTACCGCGCGCGGCGCGCGTTGCGCATCATCCGCCGCGGCGGGTGTTCGCTTCCACCAACGACTCGTGACCAGCGCAAGGCAAACTATGACCAATAAAAAAATCTGCGCCATCATACCGTGGATGATCCCGAAATTTTGATTCATCTGTGTCACGCGCAATCCGCCCATCACGCCCTGCCCCACCACGAGGAAAAATGCAATAATGCCAAGTCGCCGAACCCATTGGCGGTCATCACGCAGCCACAGCCACACGGCCAAAACGGTGGTGAGCAATCCAACAAACGAAGCGGCGAGCCGATGCGCGTGTTCTTCAAAAATCCCCGAGACGCCCACCCAAAGTTTGAATGGAACGATGAACATATTATGTCCCAACGTTTGTGGCCAATCCGGCACTGCCATCCCCGCTTCTTTGCTCGTGACGATGGCGCCCAAGCCGATGAGGCCGAGCGTGCACGCGGCGGCGAACACCGCCAAGCGATGCAGCCAAGGGTTGTGTTCTTCGGTAGCCATTTAGAAAGGAAACGCCCCGGAATAGTGGTTGGAAACCCCGGAAACGCTGATTTCACTCCCTTCGCGCGGAAAATTAGCACCGGCATGGGTACTGCGCAAGTCCTTTGTGAAATAATTCACAAGGATAGGTTTTGCGTCATAAAAGCGATGAATGAATGTTTTCAGGCAATTTTAGCCAATAGCCCCACCATCGCAACAGCCGTGTGGGCAGCTTCCGTGCCACGATTGGTTCCCGCTTTCAGGCAACGTGCTTTTGCTTGTGCTTTGTTTTCCAACAATAGCACTTCGTGAACCATTGGAATTCCTGTCTCCACAGCCAACGCGGCAAGTTGTTGGGTAACCGATTGCCCCACGTACTCGGCATGCGTCGTTTGCCCACGTAATATGACGCCGAGGCAAATTACCGCGGCCGGTCGCAGCCGCTTGCGCCGCGATAATGTTGCTGCTATCACAGGAATTTCAAATGCCCCCGGAACTCGAATTAGTTCAACTTCCCCCGTCAATACATCCAATGCGCCTTCCACCATGCCGTCCACGTATTCCGCATTGTACGCCGAGGCCACGATGGCGATGCGGGCGTTTTGTTTTGCGGGCGCTTTCCGTTGGGTGGATTTTAGCATGGCTAAATTTTGTGGCCCATTTTGTCACGCTTGGTGGCGAGGTATTTTTGATTGTGCTTGTTGGGCGACATGCGGATGGGGAGTTGCTCGACAATATCCAATCCGTAGCCTTCGAGGCCCACAACCTTTTTGGGATTGTTGGTGAGCAACCGAATGTGCTTCACGCCGAGATCCACCAAAATCTGCGCGCCTAAGCCGTACTCGCGCAGGTCCATCGCGTAGCCGAGTTGTTGGTTGGCCTCCACGGTGTCCAATCCTTTTTCCTGTAATTTGTACGCATGCATTTTAGGTGCGAGTCCGATGCCTCGACCTTCCTGTCGCATATACACAATCACACCGGCGCCGACATCGGCGACTTGTTGCATGGCGTGGTTGAGCTGTGAGCCGCAATCACAGCGTAAGCTGCCGAACACATCGCCGGTGAGGCATTCGCTGTGGACGCGCACCATGACGTTTTTAACAGATTCAACTTCACCCATCACCAGCGCCAAATGATGTTGGTCATCTAGCGCGCTGCGGTACAGGTGGAGTTTGAAATCGCCAAATTCAGTGGGCATCTCCACGACTTCCACTTTCTCAATTAGTTTCTCCCGCTTGCGGCGATATTTAATGAGAGCCTCGATGCTGCAAATTTTGAGGGCGTGTTTTTTGGCAAATCGTTTCAGTTGCGGCAACCGCGCCATCGTGCCGTCGTCATTCATGATTTCGCAAATGACGCCTATAGGGCGGCATTCAGCGAGCTTAGCAAAATCCACTGCCGCCTCCGTGTGGCCGGCGCGCTGCAGCACGCCACCGGGGCAGGCGCGCAACGGGAAAATGTGGCCGGGCTGCGCGAGTGCCTCGGGCACGGCGGTGGGATCGGCCATCACTTGTATGGTGCGGGCACGGTCTTTGGCACTGATGCCGGTGGTGATGCCGGTAGCTGCATCAACACTCACCTGAAAATCCGTTTTAAAAGTTTCCTGATTGCTGGGCACCATGCGCTCAATGCCGAGCTGGCGCAGGCGGTCGCCGGAAGTGGGCACGCAAATGAGGCCGCGCCCATGCTTGGCCATGAAATTGATGGACTTGGCCGTGGCGTGTTCGCCGGCCATGATGAGGTCGCCTTCGTTTTCGCGATCCTCGTCATCAACCACGATTACCATTTTGCCACGGCGAATGTCGGTGATGACGGATTCGATTGAATCGAAAGGTGACTTCGTCGCTTGTTTCTTTTTTGCGGTGGATTTCTTTGCGGACATTTTATTTCGCCAAAATTGTTTTCACCTCGGCCAAGGCTTCATTGAGTTTGCTGGCGTCTTTGCCGCCTCCGCGTGCTTGGGTGGGTTTACCGCCGCCTTTGCCGCCCACGATGGGGGCAATGGTTTGAATGAGTTTGCCAGCCTGAACTTTTCCTGTAAACGAATCGGAAACGGTGGCGACCAGCACAACGCTGCCATTGCCGGTTGCGCCCAATACCACCACGCCCTCGAATTGACCCATCAAAGCATCGGCCACGGCTTGGGTGTAATTGCCGTCGAACTCACCAAGACTAGCGGTGATGCAAGGCACATCGCCGATGGTTTCCGTCTGTCCAACGAGATCTTTAGCGGTGTCGGCCGCGCGGCTTTGTTGCAGAGATTTCAATTGCTTCTCGAGTATTTTTGCTTGCTCCAATGATTGCTCGAGTTTCTTTTCAATATCTTTAACCGGGGAGTTTAGAGATTCGGCCAAAGCCAAAATACGGTTTGCATCAGCACGTGATTGCTCGGCGGCCACGAGTCCGGCCACAGCTTCCACACGGCGCACGCCGGCGGCAATGGCGGATTCGGCGGTGATACGGAAGAGGCCGATCTCGCCCGTGGCGCGGGTATGGGTGCCGCCGCATAGCTCCATCGAAAAACCGTTGAGGCCATTGGTGTCGCCGCCGATTTGCACCACGCGCACGGTGTCGCCGTATTTGTCACCAAAGAACTGGAGAATGTCGCCGCGCTTAGTGACTTCACTGTGTGGTGTTTCTGTCCAACTCACTCCGGAGTTTTCAACGATGCGTTGGTTGACGAGTTGCTCGATGTCGGCCACTTGGCGTGGGGTGAGCGCTTGGCTGTTGAAATCGAAAGTCAATTTGTCTGGCCCAACATACGAACCTTTTTGCGAGACATCGAGGCCGGCAACCTCGTGCAATGCCCAATGAAAAATATGGGTGACGGTGTGATGCCTCTGAATGGCGGCCCGGCGATCGGCATCGACTTGCAGCTGCACTGCACTTCCCTGCTCCGGTGCGTTTTCGCCCTTTATAAAATGCAAAAAAGCACCACCGAATTTTCGTGTGCCGGTGATAGTCCACGTCCGGGCGTCGGCAGCAATTGTGCCGGTGTCTCCGACTTGGCCGCCCATCTCAGCATAAAACGGTGACCGATCCAGCACAATGCCGATGCGTTTTTTTTCCTCAACCACTTCGAGCACCGTTGCGATGGCAGTGAGTTCATCAAAGCCGACAAACTCAGTGCAAGCGTCCGATGTAATGCTGCTCACATTGATGATTTCTTTTTTTTGCGAAGATCGTGCTCGCTCGCGCTGTTGCTCCATTAATGCGTCAAACCCAGCCGTGTCCACACTGAGCCCGGCCTCACGAGCCATTAGTTCAGTGAGATCCAGCGGGAAGCCGTAGGTGTCATACAGTTTGAATGCGAATTCGGCGTTGAGTTTTGTTTTTCCACCAGGCTTCCCGGCTTCTTCGCGAAACAGCTCGATGCCGCGATCGAGCGTTTTATTGAAGGATTCTTCTTCAGAGCAAATGGTCTGTTGGATAATCTTGCGGCGAGCCTTGAGTTCCGGAAACACATCGCCCATGGAATCGACGAGCACATCCACGAGTTTATGAAAAAATGGCTTCTGAAAACCCAGCGTTCGGCCGTAGCGAACAGCCCGGCGAAGGATGCGGCGCAGGACATAATTGCGATCGTTGTTGCCGGGAAGAATGCCATCGGCGATGGAGAAGCTGAGCGTGCGAATGTGGTCGCCAATGACGCGGAAAGCGATGTCGATTTTTGCCTGTTCCGTTTGTTCTGTTCCCGGAAGGGTGGCGGTGTATTTGTGTCCGCTGAGTTTTTCGAGTTCAGCAAAGATGGGGCTGAAAACATCGGTGTCGTAATTGGAAACGGGTTTGCTGAAATCGGTAAAATTTTTGGAGGTTTGGATGATGGCAGCGACGCGCTCGAAGCCCATGCCGGTATCGATGTGTTGGGAATCAAGCGGCGGGAAAGTGCCGTCCGGGTTAGCATTGTATTGGATGAACACGAGGTTCCAAATTTCGATGCACTGTCCGCTATCGGCGTTGACGAGATCACCTTTGGTGTCGCCATCGGGCGTAAGGTCGATATGCAATTCACTGCACGGACCGCACGGGCCGGTGTCGCCCATCATCCAAAAATTATCTTTCTTGTTGCCGTTCACAATATGAACGGCGGGATCAAGGTCGGCGGCGGTGAAAATTTCAGCCCAGTAATCGTGAGCCTCCTGATCAAATTCGCCCGGATCACCTTCAGTGGGCCTGTAAACGGTTGCATATAGTCGGTTCTTAGGGAACCCCCATACTTCAGTCAGTAATTCCCATGACCATTGGATTGCTTCCTTTTTAAAATAATCGCCAAAAGACCAGTTGCCGAGCATCTCAAAAAAAGTGTGGTGGTATGTGTCGAGCCCAACGTCATCGAGATCATTGTGCTTCCCCCCGGCGCGAATGCACTTCTGGGTGTCGGCGGCACGCCTGGAGGTGTAAGGGCAATTTTCTTCACCAAGAAAAATGGGCACGAACTGGTTCATGCCCGCATTGGTGAAAAGTAAGTTCGGCGCATCGGGCATGAGGCTAGCGGAAGGCACAATGGCGTGCTGCTTGGCCTCAAAGAAATCCAAAAAATCCTGCCGAATTTGCCGGCCGGTGCGTGGGGTGGGCTCGCTCATCACTTTGCGGGGACGCGGTTGATGGTGTGAAAAATCTCCTGCTTAAGCACCGCCCCGTCCGCGGCTTTGATATTAAAGCGAATCCGCGACTGCATGACGGGCTTCAATCCGTCCACTTCGATTATGACGGTCTTTTTGTCCTCGGAAAGCTTGATGCCTTTGATAGCAACTGCGTCGCCCCCAAATTCACCTTGTTTTTTGTCACCCACCACTTTCGATGGGTCTTTGCTGGAATACATTTTTGAACCGTAATTTTTTGTCCACTGATAATTCCACTGGTCGATGGCCCAGTTTTGGTCATCCACCGCGGATACCGCGTCGAGTGGATTAGTGAACGTCACCGCCAAGCCGTTTTTTTGCACTTTAATATCAGTGGGCATGTGAACCGGCTTGCCGGTGTAGCGCACGCGGTGGAATGCGCCGAAGCGCGCGCCGTTGCTTTGCCAGACGCGAAGGCCAACGACATACAGCTGGCCGTCGTGCGGATTGAAGCGGCCGCGCATGATGCCTGAATCAAACCGAAGCGGAAACCGCACCGCGCCACCCTGCCATTGGCCGTTGATTTCCTCTTTCATCACTTTAAAAAGACTGCACTTCCCATAAGAGAGATGGAGCAGATCGCCTTTGAACGGCCCCCATTTATCGCTGGCGACCCAAACCTGACCACCACTGGAATTATCGACTTGATGGGGCAGCCACAAGAGCGGTTTGTCGTAGTCATTCGGCACTTCTTTGCGGTGAGCGGTGTAGACGTGGCCATAAAAGCCGCCGGGTTTCACAAGGTTTATGCGTGATGAGGGGACCCAATTGCCTTCGTTATCGGCACTAGTCAGCTCGCCTTTCGGGCCTACACTCATGCCGTTTGGCGCGCGATGGCCGGTGGCGACGATTTCAAGTTGGC
>JAPKDK010000281.1 GCA_028872645.1 Verrucomicrobiota bacterium | reverse complement strand
CCGCCGATGTGCGGCTGATTGCCGCCACCAATCTCAACCTCGAAGAGGCGGTGGCCGAGGGCGATTTTCGCGAGGATCTTTTCTTCCGCCTGCGCGTGGTGGAAATGCAGTTGCCGCCCCTGCGCGATCGCGGCACGGACATCATTTTGCTGGCCAAAGAATTTCTGACAGAGTTCGCAAAGGAAAACGCCAAGCCCATCACGGAGCTGCATCCCGATGCGGTCGAGGCACTGCTGAATCATCCGTGGCCCGGCAATGTGCGCGAGCTGCGCACGGCCATCGAGCATGCTGTGGTATTATGCCGGGGCGATGTGATTGGCTTGCGCGATTTGCCGCCGAGTGTGCGCGGTGAATCCTCCGGCGCATCGCATCCCGAGGCCAATGATGTGCTCGGCAAAAAAAATCTCACCGTGGAGGACGCCGAAAAAGCGCTCATCATCCGCGCGCTAAAAGAGTGCAAAGGAAACCGCACAAAAGCCGCCAATAAAATCGGCATGAGCCGCCGCACCTTGCACCGCAAATTGCACACGTACAATTTGCACGATGTGTAAGCTACTCGGCCAACTGCCGGCGCAGGACGATTTCCACTTCGATTTCGTCGAAACTGCCGGGGATGCTGGCGTGGGGGAGCACAAAATTCATCAATTCCCAGCCTTCTACGCCGAATCCATTCAGTTGTTCTTCCGACACCTCGGCGCGTTTCACCACTTTGTATTCCCACTTCTGCATGGGCGGAGTGTAGGCGGCGGGGTTCGGGGAGGCAATGTCATTGATAGAATCAATGGTTCACTCGCGCGTTTCAATTTTGTGAAATGGCTGGAAGTGCGTATGCTCCGCGCGAGCAATGGAAGCGCAGACACAAAGTGGGCTGGCCACCGAGACGGCTGAGGTCATCGTAGCAGAGCCTTATGAATTCGTGCCGCCCAAGAGTGGCACGCTGGTGGCAACATTGATGCAGCCGGTATTACCCGGTCACTTGAAGCGGGCGTGGGGCATCGTGGGACACGAAGTGCGCGGCGCCGAGAAATTGCGCGCCTCGCTGGCGGCTGGCCACGGCATCGTGCTTACACCCAATCACGTGCGCGATCCGGACGCGATGGTGCTCGGACTGCTGACGAAATACGTGAATTCTCATTTTCATTTCATGGCCAGTTGGCATGTATTCAAGCAGGGCTGGTTCCAGCGTTTTCTCGTGCGGCAGCTCGGTGCATTCAGCGTACATCGCGAGGGCTTGGACAAAACTTCACTAAACACCGCCATCAATATAATCATCGAGGCGCGGCGTCCGCTCGTGTTGTTCCCCGAGGGCACCGTTTCATTTCACAACGACAAACTCAGCCCCTTGCAGGAAGGCACCTCGCTGATCGTTCAGCGCGCGGCCAAAAAACGCGGGGCGATGGGTGGTGAAGTGGTAGTGCATCCGGTGGCCCTTAAGTATCAATTCGCAGGTGATTTGGAGGAAACGCTTCCTACCGCGTTGGCTGACCTCGAACGCGAGCTCTCGTGGGAGCCACAAACTGAACTATCTCCAATGGACCGCGTGCGCAAGATCGGCATCGGTTTGCTGGGACTGCGCGAAGTGGAATATTTTGGCGAAGCACAGACCGGCGAATTGTTTGAGCGGCTCGACCGGCTCATTAACCGCATCCTCGAGCCCATCGAGCAGGAATGGGAACGCCCCGGCGAAGGCCGCGGCGTGTACGAGCGCGTGAAGGCGCTCCGCACAGTGATGCTTAAGGAACTGGTGGATGCCGATGCCAGTACTGCCCGTCGCGAGCATTGTTGGAAACAGCTGCGAGACTGTACCTTTGCCTTGCACTTGGGTTCTTATCCGGCGGATTATTTGGCGGAGGAACCCTGCGCCGAGCGTTTATTGGAAACCATTGAACGTTTTGAACATGATTTTAAATTTGTTGATCGCTTCCGGCCCCACCGTGTTGTCATGGAGATAGGAGATGCGATTGCAGTTCCGGTGCAGCGCGACCGTGAAGGACCAAAACTTATTGAGCAGATTGAATCGGCCCTTAGCATCCAGATTGCCGCCTTGGCTAAGGAACTGAATCAACCGCTTTCGCATTGACGCGAGGCTTGTCACCCTTTCAACTCCCTCCCATGTCCAAGTATTTTGTATCCATTGCGGCGTTTTCCTTTTTGGTCGGCCTGAATTTGCAGGCTGAAGTGAAACTTCCTTCCATCTTCGGCAGCCACATGGTGTTGCAGCGTGATCATGCTAATCCGGTTTGGGGTTGGGCTGCTCCGGGCGAAAAGATCACCGTTTCCATCGCTGGCCAGTCGCACAGTGCCGCAACCGATAAGGATGGCGCGTGGCGCGTGAAACTCCAGCCACTCAAGGTCAACGCCAAGGGGCAGACGCTGACTATCAAGGGAAGCAACACGATCACGCTTACCGATGTACTGGTGGGTGAGGTATGGGTGTGCTCGGGCCAGTCCAATATGGCGATGTCGGTGGATCGTGCTTACGATCCGGATCTTGAAATTCTCACGGCCAAGTATCCGAACATCCGCTTGATCTCCGTACCCCAGGTAGGCACACAGGAGTCACAGAATGATTTTAAGGGCGAATGGACTGCTGCCACGCCGGAAACTGTGGGAAGTTTTTCAGCCGTTGGGTTTTTCTTTGGCCGCACTCTGCATCAGGCATTGGATGTACCGATCGGGTTGATTGATAATGCTTGGGGTGGTTCGGCCGCCGAGGCGTGGATTCGGCGTGATCGTCTGGCCAAGTTGCCTGCGGCCAAACCCTACATGGAGCAGTGGAAAAAGACTGAGGCCGATTACGATCACGAAAAGATAATGGCCGTGTTCAATCAGCGACTGGAAAAATGGAAGGCAGCTGCAGCCGCAGCCAGAAAAGCCGGCAAGCCTATGCCACGGCGTCCGCGGAATCCTCGTAACCCGATGACCGGGCAGCATCGGCCCGGCAATCTCTATAATGGAGTGCTTAAGCCGACCATCGGTTATGGGATTCGCGGTGCGATCTGGTATCAGGGTGAAAGTAATAGCGGCCGCGCCAAGGCCTACCGCGATGTGTTCCCACTCATGATCCAAAACTGGCGTGATGAATGGGGACAGGGCGACTTCCCCTTCTACTGGGTGCAACTTGCCGATTTCCGCGATGAAAATCCTGAGCCTGCCGATGACAACTGGGCCGAACTGCGCGAGGCACAAACGATGACCATGGATCGTTTGAAGAATACCGGCGAGGCAGTGATCATTGACATCGGAGAGGGGCGTGACATTCATCCACGCGACAAACAAAATGTAGCCAAGCGTTTGGCCCGCTGGGCCTTGGCCAAGGATTACGGCTTAAAAATCGTCTGCCAGAGCCCGCGTTTCAAGAGCATGGAGATCAAAGGCAATAAGGCCATCCTCACCTTTGATCATGTGGGGCTTGGTCTATACAGCTTTGACGTCAGCGATCCCAAGGGCTTTGCAGTGTGCGGGAAAGACAAGAAGTTCGTCTGGGCCAGTGCGCGTATCGTGGGCAAGAATCAGGTGGAGGTATGGGCCGAAGGCGTCACGCCAACCCAGGTACGCTACGCGTGGGCGGTGAATCCGGTTTGCACCCTGATGAGCCGTGA